>NZ_JBFBCE010000019.1:0-135419 GCF_040689595.1 Streptosporangium sp. NPDC051023
GCCGGCCGGTGCCTCCGACGCCCGGCCGGCCGGCGCTCCAAACGTCCCGACGGCCGGCGTTCCAGACTTCCCGATGCCGCGCGGGTGCCCCTACCATCCGCCTCCCGGCTACGCGAAGCTGCGTGAGCACGGACCGCTCGCGCGGGTGACCCTGGCGGGCGGCCGCCCCGCCTGGCTGGTCACCGGGCACGCCGAGACACGGGCGCTGCTCGCCGACTCCAGGATCTCCGCGGACGTCACCGACCCCCGGTATCCCGAGCTGGAACACATACCGCCCGACCTCAGGCTCGGCCCCGAGGTCCTGAGGGAATCCCAGTCGTTCGTCCAGATGGACTCGCCGGAGCACGGCGTCAACCGCCGGATGCTGAGCCGGGAGTTCGGCCCCGGCCGCGTCTCCGCGCTGCGGCCCGCGATCCAGCGGGCCGTCGACGGGCTCCTGGACCGGCTGCTGGCCGAGGAGCCGCCCGTCGACCTGGTCCCGGTGTTCGCCGCCGCTCTTCCCGCCGTGATGCTCACCGAGATCCTGGGCGTGCCGGAAAGGGAACGGGCGCTGTTCTCCGAGTGCCTGGGACGGGGGAACCGGGGGCTGGGGGAACTGCAACCTCACGTGGAGCGGTTGCTGCTCGGCGACGCGGAGGACGCGGGAACCGGCCTGCTCGCCGGGCTGGTCACGAGAGTGCGCGAGGGCGAGCTGACACACAGGAGGGCGCTCGCCACGGTGATGATGCTGCTGGTCGCCGGGCACGAGACCACCGAGAACATGATCTCGCTGGGGGTGCTGACGCTCCTGGAGCACCCGGAGGAGCTGCGCCGGTTACGCGACGACCCGTCCCTCATACCGGACGCGGTCGAGGAACTGCTGCGCTACCTGTCCGTCGCCGACGTCCTGTTGCGGCTGGCGAAGGCCGACATCGAGGTGGCGGGCTCGACCATCCGCTCCGGGGACGCGGTCGTCCTGTCGACCGCCGCGGCGAACCGTGACGGCGAGGCGTTTCCCGACCCGGACGTCCTCGACCTGTCCCGGCGGCCCAGAGGCCAGGTGGCCTTCGGCCACGGCCCGCACCTGTGCCTGGGGCAGCACCTCGCCCGGCTGGAACTGGAGGTGGCGTTGCTGACGCTGTTCGAGCGCGTCCCCACCCTGCGGCTCGCCGTGTCCGCTGAGCGGCTGCCCGCAAAGCCTCCGCTGAGCCTGCAGGGGGTGACCGAGCTGCCGGTCACCTGGGAGAGGCGGCCTGCGGGGAAGGCATGGGAGACGCCGAGCGGTACGGCAGGCGGGGAGGCGCCGGGCGGTCCGGGAGGCGGGCAGGGGCAGGGCGGCTCTGAGGACGAGGAGGTGACGACGTGCCCGATTCCCCACGGGTGAGGCTCTGCGTGCCGACGCTGATGACGGCGACCACCCTCGTGGTCGACCCGGTGGCGAACGAGGTGGTGGCCAGGACGGCGGTGGGCGCGACGCCCTTCGGAATCACCGCCTCGCCGGACGGTGAGGCGGTGTACGTGGCGAACTTCCACGACGGCACGCTCTCCGTCCTCGACTCCGGCACGTGGGGCGTCACCGCGACGATCCCGGTCGGCCGCGGTCCCGGGGGCGTCGCCGCGGCCCCGGACGGCAAACGCCTCTACGTCACCAACTACAACGGTGACGACGTCTCCGTGGTCGAAACGGCGAGTTTGAGGGTCGTCCGTACGATCCCGGTCGGCGCCAACCCCGGCAACCCGGCCGTCAGCCCGGACGGCCGCCGCCTCTACGTGACCAACTTCGAGGGCCACGACGTCTCCGTGGTCGACACGGCCACGGACACCGTCACCGCCGTCATCCCGACCGGCGTCAACCCGAACGGCGTCGCCGTGGCGCCGGACGGCGCGCGGGTCTACGTGACCAACTCCGCGAACTCGGGCGGGACCAGCGGCGTCAGCGTCATCGAGACGGCCACGAACACGGTCCTCGCCACCCTCCCGGCCGAGCCGGGGCCGTTCGGGGTCGTGGTCACCCCGGACGGCGGGCGCTGCTACGTCACGAGCTACTACACCGACGTCGTCGTGGTCATCGACACCGCCGACGGCGACGTCGAGGCCGCGATCGGCGTCGGGAGGAACCCGGAGAACCTGGCGATCAGCCCGGACGGCCGCCACGTCTATGTGACGAACCGTGAGAGCGATGACATCTCCGTCATCAGCACAGAGACCGACACGGTCGTCTCCACCGTCCCGCTGGGCGCCAGTCCAGGAGGGATCGCCGTGTGCGTGACCGGGCGCCACCCGTGAAGGCATGCGCCGTTCTTCGGGGACTGTCAGAAACCAGCCGCGCCGCCCGCGGGAAGTGACCAGAACGGCGGCACGAAACGGAGGATCGATGTACACGCTCGCCCCCCACATACGCCAGGTGGAAACCGACTACGGACTGGTACTCCTCGACGAGGTACGAGGCGAGTACTTCAACCTCAACCCGAGCGGGCTGACCGTGCTGAGGACGCTGCTCACCTCCGGAGACCCGGCGGAGGCCGTCGAGGCCCTGCTCAGGGAGTTCTCCGTCGACCAGGCCGTGGCAGAGGCCGACGTCACCGACGTCATGAACGACATGATCTCTGCCGGGATCCTCGTGCCGTCGCGTGGCCCCGCCTGACGGGCGGCAGGAGCCGCGAGGGGCGATCAGGAGGCTCGCCGGACAGTGTCTGCGGCATCGGCTGGCCGTTGGGCTCGTCGCCGTCTCGTCACTGCTGATCATCGCGCTGGGCGTGGTCGGCCCGCTCGTCGCCAGGGCCGTGGTCGACGACGCGGTCGCGGGGCGCGGCGCGGCGACGGGCGCCGTCCTGGGCGTGCTGCTCGGGCTGGCCACCCTGCGGTTCGCCGGTTCCTTCCTCTCCCAGTACGCCACGGAGACGCTCGCCCTTGGGGTTCAGCACGATCTGCGGCGCGCCGTGTTCGAGTCGGTGCAGCGGCTCGACGGCGTCAGGCAGGACAGCCTGCGCACCGGGCAGGTGATCTCACGCGCGATCGTCGACCTCCAGGCGGTGCAGCGCTTCCTCACCGAGACGACCGCGATCGCAGGCGCCCTGGCCATGGGGATCTTCGCGCTGGGGGCGATGGTCCTGCTCTCCGTGCCGCTCACCCTCGTCGCCGTCCTACTGTTCGCCCTGCTGGCGGCGGTGACCCTGCGCACCGGGAAAGTCCTGCTTCCCGCGACCTGGTCGGCAAGGGAGCGCGCGACCGAGGTCGTGCAGCACATCGCGGAACGGGTGGCCGGAATCCGCGTGGTCAAGGGCTTCGGGCAGGAGTCCCGCGAGGTCGGCGGGTTCCGGCTGCTCGCGCTCCGGCTGTTCGCCGAGCAGCTCCGGGTGGCCGCTCTCAGGGCGCGTTCCATCATCGCGCTGGCCGGGCTGCCCGGCCTCGGACAGGTGGCCCTTCTCGGGTTCGGGGGCTGGCTCGTCATGAACGGGACACTGAGCCTCGGCACGTTCCTGGCCTTCTCCAGCTACTTCGCCTCGCTGGCGGGCCCGGCGGCAGCGGTCGGGCAACTCGCCCTGACCGTCCAGACCGGCCGCGTCGCGGCGGACCGGATCTACGAGCTCGTCGACGCCAACCCCGTGGTCGTCGAGCCGGACGAACCCCGTGACCTGCCGGAGGGGCCGCTCGCCGTACGGCTGGAGCGGGTGTCCTTCGGCTACTCGCTCCAGGAGCCCGTGCTGCGCGACGTCACGCTGACCGTGAGCCCCGGCGAGACACTGGCGATCGTCGGCGCGACCGGTTCCGGCAAGTCGACGCTGTCGCTGCTGCTGCCTCGCTTCTACGACGCGCACGCGGGCTCGGTCCGCCTCGGGCCGCCCGGAGCGGAGACGGACGTCAGGGAACTGAGACTGCATGACCTGCGCGCGGCCGTCGGGATCGTCTTCGAGGAGTCGTTCCTGTTCTCCGACACCATCAGGGCCAACATCGCCTACGGCCTGCCGGGCGCGACGGACGCGGACGTCGAGGCCGCCGCGAGGAAGGCGGCGGTGCACGACTTCGTCGACGCGCTCCCGCTGGGCTACGACACGGTGATCGGCGACCGCGGCATCACCCTGTCCGGCGGCCAGCGGCAACGCGTCGCCCTGGCTCGCGCCCTGCTGTCCAACCCCAGGGTGCTTGTCCTGGACGACGCGACCTCCGCCCTCGACACCCGGACCGAGGCGGCCGTCCACACCGCCCTGCGGGACGTCACCGGGGAGCGCACCACCCTCCTCATCGCGCGCCGCCGCTCGACCCTCGCCCTCGCCGACCGGATCGCGGTGCTCGACCGGGGCCGCGTGGTCGACGTCGGCACCCGGCGGGAGCTCGAGGCGCGCTGCGCGCTGTTCACGTCGTTGCTGGCCGGGCCGGGGGAGTTCCTGGCCGGATCGGAGGCGCCACAGGCCGGGCGGGGGGCGTCGCCGGGAAAACCGGGAGGATCAGGGGAGTCGGGGGCACTCGGGGAATCGAGGGAATCGAGGGAGGAGACCGGGCAGCCCGGGGGGAGACCCGTGGAGGAGGCGGAGCCGTCCCGGCGGGAGGGCGTCACTGCGGGGCTCTGGCCCGTCGCCGAAGTCCCGGACACCGGCACGGAGCAGGGCGCCTCACCGTGGTCGGCCGCGCTGCCGCCCGCGGAAGCGGTGCCCAGGCTGCCGCAGGGCCTGGACGTCGCCGCCCCCGGCGGGGAGTCCGGGGTCGGCCACGTCGTCCGGCCGGTGCGCCGGTCGCTCGCCGTGGGCGCGGCTCTCATGGTCCTGGGCGGCCTGACCTCCATCGCCCTGCCGACCCTGATCCGCTACGGGGTCGACGAGGGAGTCTCGACGGGGACCCGGCAGGTGCTGTGGGCCGTGAGCGGCCTCGCGCTGCTGGCCGTACTGGTCAACGGCCTGTCGGTCGCGGCCCAGACAGTGGTCACGACGCGCGCCGGGGAAACCGTGCTCTACCTGCTGCGGTTACGGAGCTTCGCTCACCTGCAGAGGCTCGGGCTCGACTACCACGAGCGCCAGCGGGCAGGTCAGATCATGACGAGGATGACCTCGGACGTCGAGGCCCTGTCCGCGTTCGTGACGACGGGGCTGGCTACGGCGCTGGTCGAGACCCTCACACTGCTGGGCGTCACGGTGACGCTGCTGCTCGCCGACCTCTCGCTGGCGTTGGTCGCCTTCGCCGTGCTGCCGCCGCTCGCCGTCGCCGTCCTGGTCTACCGTCGCTTCTCCTCGAGCGCGTACGACGAGGCCAGGGAGCGCGACGGCGTGGTCAACGCCGAGCTGCAGGAGGGCGTCTCCGGGCTGCGGGTGGCCCAGGCGCACGGTGCAGAGGAGCGCTCGGCCCGCCGGTTCTCCCAGCGCAGCGACGCCTACCGGCGCTCCAGGCTCAGGGCGGGCAGGTATCTCGCCCTCTTCTCCCCAACCGTCGCCCTGCTCTTCGACGTCGCCTACGCCGCCGTCCTGGTTGCGGGCTCGCTCAGGGTGGCCGGAGGGGAGATGACGGTCGGGGTGCTCCTGGCCTTCCTGCTCTATCTCACCCGGCTGTTCTCCCCGATCCAGCAGCTGTCAACGGTGCTCGACTCCTACCAGCAGGCCTCGGCCGGGATGCGGCGGATCACCGAGTTGCTGCGCACCCGCCCGTCGGTGGCGAGCCCGGAACGTCCCGTCCCGGTCCCGGCCAGGCTGCGTGGCGAGATAGAGCTCTCGCACGTCACCTTCCGGTATCCGGGCTCGGGAGAGCCCGCGCTCCACGACGTCTCGCTGCGCATCGGGCCGGGGGAGACGGTCGCGGTCGTCGGGGCGACGGGAGCGGGCAAGTCGACCCTGGTCAAACTGATCGCCCGGTTCTACGATCCCGACGAGGGCCGCGTGCTGGTCGACGGCGTCGACCTCCGGCGTTACCCGCCCTCGCGATACCGGCGGCGGCTCGGCGTCGTGCCCCAGGAGCCCTGCCTGTTCACCGGAGACCTCGCGAGCAACATCGGCTACCCCAGGCCGGACGCGGGGCCCGCCGACATCGAGGAGGCCGCCCGCAGGGTCGACGCCCTGACGATGGCCGCGTCCCTGCCACTGGGCTTCAGGCAACCCGTCGGCGAGTACGGCAGGGGCCTGTCCGCAGGCCAGCAACAGCTCGTCGCGCTGGCCCGCGCGGAACTCGCCGATCCCGACCTCCTGCTGCTCGACGAGGCGACGGCCGCGCTCGACCCGGCGGCGGAGGCGGCCGTGCTCGCGGCCAGGGAGCGCCTCACCAGGCGGCGCACGACCGTCATCGTGGCGCACCGTCTCACCACCGCGGCCAGAGCCGACCGTGTCGTGGTCCTGCACGGAGGGCGCGTCGTCGAGGACGGCAGCCACGAGGATCTCCTGGCCATGGGCGGCCGTTACGCCGGCCTGTGGTCGGCGGCCTGACTCTCCCTTATTGGTTACAGATAGCAATTCACTGGCTACAGAATGGTAAGGATCTGGCCGTACCGCCGGTGATCCCGCCACCGCCTGGGAGAACATCGCCTCTGCCGTCGGAGTAGGGGGAGTTCGTGAAAAGGGTTGTCGGGGCTGTCGCGGGCGTCGCAATGCTGGCCGTCACCGTCGGCGCACCGCAGGGAGCGGCCGCACAGGGACGGGACGAGCTGGTCTGGGGGCCCTGCGACAAACCGGACAAGGGGGCGCTGGTCCAGAACGTGCTCCCCAACCCCACGGAAAAACCCGCGGAACCGGCGAGCCCCACGGTCGAGTGCGCCTCCCTGCGGGTGCCGCTCGACTACGGCGACCCGTACCAGACCATCAGCCTGGCCCTGAACCGGGTCAAGGGGAAGGCGTCACGGGACCACAACCACCTGGGCGTGCTGCTGGTCAACCCCGGAGGCCCGGGGGCTTCGGGACTCGGGCTGGCCAAGCAGGTCGCCGCGCAGCTCCCCGCCGGGCTCGCCGACCGGTTCGACGTGATCGGCTTCGACCCTCGCGGGGTCGGTGACAGTGAGCCCGCGCTCCGGTGCGTCGACCCCGGCAAGTACTACACCCCGCCCCGCCCCGACAACGTGCCGGGCGACGCCAAAGAGGAGGCCGTGCTGCTCGGCCGGGCCCGCCAGTACGCCGAGGCGTGTGAGAACCGGTGGGGCTGGATGCTGCCGCATCTGACCACGGAGAACTCCGCCAGGGACATGGACGCGATCAGGGAGGCGCTGGGCGAGCAGAAGATCAGCTACCTGGGGTACTCCTACGGCACCTACCTCGGTGCGGTCTACGCGAGCCTCTTCCCCGACCGGGTGAAGCGGCTGGTCCTGGACAGCGTGGTCGACCCCGCGGGCGTCTGGTACGGCGCGAACCTGGCCCAGGATGTCGCCTTCAACCGGCGGCACCAGGACTTCCTCCGCTGGACGGCCCGCCACAACGACGTCTACAAACTTGGCGGCACAGGCAAGGCGGTGTCCTTCGCCTGGTACGCCATGCGTGAGCGGCTTCGCACCCGGCCCGCGGGCGGGGTGATCGGCCCCAGCGAGCTGGACGACATCTACACCGTAGGCGGTTACTCCGACCTCATCTGGCCCCAGCTCGCCAGAGCCTTCTCCGCCTACGTCAAGAGGGGGGACACCGCCCCGCTGCTCGGCGCGTACCGCAGGTACGCCGAGAACGACGCGAAGGACGAGAACGGCTACGCCGTCTACCTCGGGGTGCAGTGCCGTGACGTCGCCTGGCCGCGAGAGTGGGGCAGGTGGCGGGCGGACATGTCCAGGCTGCACGCCAGGGCACCCTTCCTCACCTGGCCGAACGCCTGGTACAACGCCCCGTGCGCGTTCTGGCCGGAGAAGGGCGGCACCCCGGTGAGGCTCAGGGACAACGCGAAACTGCCGCCCATCATGCTCATCCAGTCCGAGCGTGACGCCGCGACGCCGTACCCGGGGGCGATGCGCATGCGCGGGCTGTTCGGCGGTGCCCGGCTGCTGGCCGTCACGGGCGGCAACCACGGGGTCGCGCTCGGCGGGAACCACTGCGTCGACCGCAGGCTGGCGGCCTACCTCAAGGACGGCACCGTCTTCGGTCAGCCCGTCCGCCCGGCGCAGGGGCCGGACGCCCGGTGCCAGGGAACCCCGGAGCCGTCGGTCGCCGCTCGAGTGGGAACGAGGACCGATCAGGGTAGATGACAGGCTCTGTGTTGGTTCCTGCCAAAATCGTGGGGGTCGCGTAGGCTGGGCGCGTGATGCTGCGCACAATGGCGTCGCGTGTGCTCGACGACAACGACCGTGACGAGGTGCTGGCGCTCCTGGACGCCGATCCCGTCGCCAACGTTTTCGTCGCCTCCAGGGTTCGTGCCGTCGGACTCAGCCCGGCCAGGCTCGGCGGCCAGATGTGGGGGTTCGGCTCGCGCGGCGGCCTCACCTCGCTCTGTTACGCGGGAGCCAACCTGGTCCCGGTGAACGCGTGCTCCGACGCCGTGCACGCCTTCGCCGACCGGGCCCGCAAGCAAGGCCGTCGTTGTTCCTCGATCGTCGGCCCGTCAGAGGCCGTTGAAGCGCTGTGGGAACGGCTCCAGCCCTACTGGGGCGCCGCCCGGGCCATCCGCTGGGCCCAGCCGGTGATGGAGGTGACCGAGCCCTCCCCGGTCCCGGTCGACCCCCTGGTCAGGCGGGTTCGGCCGGAGGAGTTCGAGATCCTGCTCCCGGCCTGCGTGGCGATGTTCACCGAGGAGGTCGGCGTCTCTCCCGAGGCGGGCGACGGCGGTGCCCTCTACCGTTCCCGGGTCGCCGAGCTGATCCGCATCGGCCGGTCCTACGCGCGGATCGAGAACGGCAGGGTCGTCTTCAAGGCCGAGATCGGCGCCGTGACGCCGCAGGCGTGCCAGGTCCAGGGGGTCTGGGTCCACCCCGACCTGCGCGGCAGGGGGCACGCGGTCGCGGGCATGGCCGCGGTGGTCAAGCACGCGCTCGACTGCTTCGCGCCCGTGGTCTCGCTGTACGTCAACGACTACAACGCCCCCGCCAGGGCCGCCTACCGGAAGGCGGGGTTCAAAGAGGTCGGCACCTTCATGTCGGTGCTCTTCTGAACCGCGAGCCCTGACTCCCTCTGAGTCCCGGCCCGGCGCGCGGGACCCGGACTACAGGGTGCGGACCAGGCGGGTCACCAGGTGCTCCAGCTCGGCCTCCGGGTCCGCGGTGAGCCCCGCGTGCACCGGGCCCGTCTGCACGATCGTGCTGCGCGGGGCGGTCAGCCAGCGGAACCGGCTGCCGAGCGACTCCTTCGTCAGCGGCCCCTCCTCGCCGAGGCAGGAGCGCCGATAGGCGTCGAGCGCGTGGCGTACCCCGTCGAGGTCCGCGTGCGCGTCGAGCGCGTGCAGTCGTGCCTCGTCCAGCTCGACCCTGGCGCACAGGTAGTCGCGGGGCTGGCAGTACAGCAGCACCCCGGCGTTGATCAGCTCTCCGCGCTCGACGCGAGGGACGACCCGGATCACGGCGTACTCATAGACGTCTCTCACCGGTTGTCCCTCCAGAACGCGCCGACCGAGCCGGTCTTCCTGTCCTGCCTGGGCGCGAGCGAGGGCTCGGGCAGCCACGCGCGCGGGGCCTGCGCCCTGGCCAGCAGGTGCTCGACATACGCTTGTCGTACGGCTTCGGCCCCGTCGAACCCGGGCTCGTCCTCCAGCCACTCGTCGGGGACCTCGTCGACCACGCCGTCGAGGAAGTCTCTGGTGATCTTCTCGCTCAGCTCGGCGTCCGCCTCCGCGACCCGGGTCGCGAACGGGGCCAGCACGTGGTCGCTCGCGTCGAAGGGGCGCTGCGGGTCGGCGGTCGGCCAGTTGTGGTGGAACCACAGGGCCGCGCCGTGGTCGATCAGCCAGGTCTCGCCGTGCCAGACCAGGAGGTTCGGGTTGCGCCAGCTCCGGTCCACGTTGTGGATGAGGGCGTCGAACCAGAGCAGCCGGGAGGCGAAATCGGGGTCCGGGGGCCAGGTGAGCGGCTCGAAGCCGAGCGCGGCGGGCAGGAAGTCGACCGCCAGGTTGAGACCGGCGCTGGCCTGGAGCAGGTCCTGGATCTCCTCGTCCGGCTCCCTGGCGCCGAGCTGCGGATCGACGTCGATCACCTTCAGGTCGGGGGTGCGGAAACCGAGCCTCCTGGCCAGCTCGGCGGAGATGATCTCCGCGACGAGCACCCGGCGCCCCTGCCCCGCGCCCCGGAACTTCACGACATAGGTACCGAGGTCATCCGCCTCGACCACGCCGGGAAGTGAGCCGCCCTCCCGCAGGGGGGTCACGTAGCGGGTGGCCGTGATCTGTTCTAGCACCTCGTCAGGTTACTGCGTTTCTTTGCGACGCCTGGCGGCGTCGCGGGGCTTGGGCGCCCCCGGTGCCGGTGTCTTCCCTCGTCGCTCATCCGCTCCGCTCCTTCGCTCCTCAGTCCAGACACGGCGCGCCCAGCCAAAAACCAGTCCCAGCCGGTGTGGTTGGGGCGGGTCTTGCTCCGGATAACGATGTGTTCAAGCCGGTTCACCCGTTTTGGGGGTTCGTCCGTGCCTGATCGGTCCTCTTGACGAACGGTGGCGGACGGCGGGGAGTGGGCATGGGGCGGGGTGACTGTCACAGGGAAGGTGGGGTGTGAGAGTCACAAGGACGTCACGGTGATGGCTTGGGGCGGTTCATCGCCCTCGCGCGACGGCATATCTCCTCTCGATCGGGAAGCGCGGTGAAAGGGGGGCTCGCGTGCCGTATGCGCAGCCGCTCAAGGCGGGGGACCCGGAAACGCTCGGCGGATACGACCTGCTCGGCCGCCTGGGCGAGGGCGGCCAGGGCGTGGTCTACCTCGGAACGCGCCCCGCGACCGGTTCCGAGCCGTACGCGCTCAAGCTGCTGCGCACACCGCCCGCGGAGGACCCGGCGCTCTTCCTGCGCGAGGTCGAGCTGGCCAAGCAGGTCGCCAGGTTCTGCCTGGCCCAGGTGATCGACGCCGGGCTGGACGGCGACCGGCCCTACATCGTCAGCGAGTACGTCGAGGGCCCGTCGCTCCAGAGTGAGGTCACGGTCGGCGGCCCGCGCAGGGGAGGCGCGCTTGAGCGCCTGGCCATCGGTACGGCCACCGCCCTCGCCGCCATCCACAGGGCGGGGATCGTGCATCGCGACTTCAAACCGCAGAACGTGCTGCTCGGTCCCGACGGGCCGAGGGTCATCGACTTCGGGCTGGCCAGGGCACTGGACCCGGGCGCGACGCAGAGTGGGCGCGGTGCGGGCACCCCCGCCTACATGGCGCCCGAGCAGGTCGAGGGGACGGAGATCGACCCGGCGGCCGACGTCTTCTCCTGGGGCGCCACGATGTGCTTCGCCGCCAACGCCCAGGCCCCTTTCGGCCAAGACTCGGTCGCGGCCGTGCTGCACCGGATCCTCACCGCGCCCCCGCGTCTCGGCAGCCTCGGCGGACGGCTCGGGGCGCTGGTCGGGGCCTGCCTGGAGAAGGACGCACGCAACCGCCCGACCAGCAGGGAGCTGCTGCTCGCCCTGCTCGAGGGGGAGGACGGAGAAGGAGCCCCCATCGGCCACGACGGCCGCGATGGGCGGACAGCGGTGTTCCAGCCCGCTTCCGCGGCGCTCGTGCGGGAGTCGTCCGTTCGGGAGGCTTCTGTGCGGGAGTCGTCTGTTCGGGAGGCTTCTGTGCGGGAGTCGTCTGTTCGGGGGGTCTCCATGCGGGAGGCCTCTGTGTGGGAGTCGTCCAGCCCGGAGGCTTCCGAGGAGCCTTCCGAGCCGCGCTTCCGCAGGGGTGGGACGGTCGCCAGAGTCTCGGTCGCGGTCTCTGGCGCGCTGCTGGTGAGCACGGCCGTACTGGTGGGCACGCTGACCCCCGCGTTGAGCGGGGGCGACAGGGATGGGAAGAGCAGACGGATCGGGCCGGCGGCGGATCTCGGTGTTCGGGAGGGGCCGACGCCGGGGCCCGGCGGAGCGCCCCGCACGACCCACCCCGCGCCAGGCCCCGGCGTCGGTACGACGGTGCCCGCGCCCCCACCGTCGCGGTCCGGCTCGAAGATCCGGGTGCCGGTGCTCGCGGGGCTGAACCGTTCGCAGGCGTTGCGTCTGATCAGGAGAGCCGGGCTGAGCGCGGGGGAGTTCACCTCCGCGGACTCGGATCAGCTGGTCGGGCGGGTGCTCAGGAGCTGGCCGCAGGCGCTGACCAGGGTGAAGCGGGGAACCAGGATCGACCTGGAGGTCTCGGCCGGCGTACGGGTGCCCGCCCTGGCGGGGCTGCGCAGGGCGTCCGCGGAGAGGATGCTCGCTCAGGCGAAGCTGATCGCCGGGAAGATCGTCACGCGCTGCTCCGGCCAGCAGGGCGGCCAGGTGCTCACCAGTGCCCCGGCTCCCGGCACGCATGTCTCCCCCGGTAGTGAGGTGACACTGGTCGTGTCCAGGCCGGGCGCGGAGGTGCCCTCGCTCGTCGGCAGGAACCGGCGGGACGCGAGGGACGCGCTGGCGGCGGCGGGCCTCGCCGTAGCGGAACGTTCCCGGTCCGTCGACGACCCGTCGCAGGCGGGGACGGTGCTGGCGCAGAGCGTCGCGCCCGGCGGGTGTGTCGGGCCGGACACCACGGTGGTGATCACGGTCGGTTCCGAGGAGCAGGGTGAGCCGGAGCCCGCAAGGCCGACCGTGCCGCCGGACGCGCCGGATCCCGATGGGACGGATTCGCAGGACGGTCCAGCCCAGATCGACGGGGTGA
Organism: Streptosporangium sp. NPDC051023; assembly: GCF_040689595.1. NCBI lineage: Bacteria > Bacillati > Actinomycetota > Actinomycetes > Streptosporangiales > Streptosporangiaceae > Streptosporangium > Streptosporangium sp. NPDC051023. The sequence goes on from NZ_JBFBCE010000019.1 coordinate 12,656, forward strand.
GCGCCGTACGGTGGCCGGACTGACAGGCGGGACCGTCCTTTGGCCAGGGTGACCGTCTTAGGCTAGGTAGATCGCCCGAAGGTCGATGATCAACTCCGGTGCGATTGATCGAAATTGCTCCTGAGCGCGGGGCACATATATGGACCTCCGAGGAATGTCCATGATCTTCGCGACTTTCCGGCGGATGTGATCTATGTCAGGCCCGCGTTTCATCGCCGCGCTCCTCGGTGGACTCCATGAAACGCGTATATGTTCTGCGGTTGAAAGCGCTGGTTCGGAACTCGGAGATCGACCCTGATCAGCAGGTTTCCGGCTCCGGTTTCTCCCAGTCGCTTCCAAGTCCTCCCCAAGTCGGCCCCGTCATGCTCTCGCCCTGGGAAGCGAGTTTTGGGGAGAGTACGAAAATGTGGGGAAGACTCAGCGCCGTCGCCGGGCTTGTCCTGGCCGGGGTGTTGGCCCTGCCGGGCGTCGCCATGGCGAAGCCGAAGGACCTGGATGTTCCTGTGGGAACGTGGCTGGCGGCCAGGACGCACCCGGCCGTGCAACTGACCTCGGTGTCCTACACCGCGGACGTCGCAGTGCCGACTCCGGTGGCGAACCTGGACGCGATCAGGACGCTGACCCAGCGAGGGGTCGACGCCGTCCAGTCGGGCAAGATCTCGTCGGACGAGAACAGCATCTACCGGTGGGTCGTCCAGCAGATGGCCAAGGAGCCGGGACGCTACTTCTCGCCGGGCTCGCCGGAGCGGGTCGTCGAGGCTACGGCGGGCGGCCTGTGCACGGGCTGGTGGGTGACGCCGGACGGCTACATGGTGACCGCGGCTCACTGCGTCGGCCAGGAGGAGACCGAGCTGGCGCAGACGTTCGCGGCGCAGGCGCTCACCGAGGTCAACAAGAAGGACGCCGCCGACCTGATCGCCGACCTCGGCGACGTCGCCTCGGACGAGGAGATCGTCAGGACGGCCTCCAAGATCTTCCAAACCTGGAACGCGGACAACATCAAGATCCGCAACGTCAAGAGCTCCCTCTCGCTGCTGCAGAGCCTGCCGGGCGGCGGCGTCGACAAGACCGCGAAGACGGTGCCCATCGAGCTGGTCGCGAAGGGTACGGTCTACCCCGGCAAGGACGTCGCGATCCTCAAGGCCAACGGGCAGAACAACCTGCCGACCGTGCCACTCGGCCAGGACTCGGACGTGCGGGTCGGTGACACGCTCTACATCAGCGGGTTCCCCGGCACGGTGACGCAGACGTCGATCTTCAACATCGAGTCCAAACTCGACCCGGCCTTCACCGAGGGCCCGTACAACGCCGGCCGCCAGACCCCGGAGGGCGTGCCGTACATCCAGACCCAGGCTCCCTCCTACCCCGGCAACTCCGGTGGCCCGGTGTTCAGCAAGGACGGCAACGTCATCGGCATCCTGGTCGGAGGGCTGATCCAGCAGGACGGCGGCTCGACCGAGGGGGAGAGCTTCGTGCTGCCGGTCAGCATCGTCAGGGAGAAGCTCAACGAGAAGAACGTCAAGCCCGCCGAGTCGGTGACGACGAAGACCTACAACGAGGCGCTCGACCTGTTCTTCGCCAACCACTACTCCGAGGCGCTGCCCAAGTTCCGCGAGGTGCAGGCGCTGCAGCCGAACCACCCCTACGTCGCCAGATACATCACCGACTCCCAGCAGGCCATCACCGCGGGCAAGGACGAGAGCTCCTCCTCGGTCCTGCCGTGGGTGCTGTGGGGCGGCGGCGGGCTGGTCGCCCTGTTCGTGCTCGGCACGCTGGTCGCCGTCGTCAGGGGCAAGAGCCGGTCGAAGGTCCAGCCCTCCTCGTTCCCGCCCGCGCCGTACGGCGCCCAGCCCGGCTACCTGCCGCAGGGACACGGCGGGCAGTACGGCCAGCCCGCGGCGCACCCCGGCCAGCCTTACGGCGTGCCACAGCAGCCCTACCAGCAGCGGCCGCCGTACCCGCTCCCCGCCGCGCCCGAGGACACCCGGGCGGTACGCCCTCAGTCGCCGCAGTACGGCGCCCCGCGGCAGGCTCAGGGGCCGGGGGCGAACACCCGGATCGCCGGGCTCGAGGCGGAACTTGAGGAACTGCGCCGCACCATGGGGCAGCGCCCGCCCGAGCAGCGCTGATCAGGCGGGCACCGTCGCCCTGCGGCGTCCCTGGTAGCCGCGGTGGACCAGGAGGTCACCGGGTTCGGCGGGCAGGGGCGCCGCGAGGGCGGGAACGGCCGTGTCCGGGACGGCGGGCGCGGTGCGGGCCGGGTACGGGGCGCGCGTGGTCCGCATGGTCGTGCTGACCACCGGCTCGGCCCTGCGGTGCCGTCTGCCGCGCAGCGGAGCGTCCTGGACGAAGGTGGACGACTCGACCACCGGGCGCTCGCGGAGGCGGCGCCTGCCCTGGTAGGGCAGGCGGGGACCGTCGTGGCGGCGGTCGGCCGCTCCGGTCTCCACGGCACGGGTCACGCTGGTCGGGGAGGCCGCCCTCTCGACGCGGGTGAGGCTGGTTCTCGCGACGGGGGCGAGGTCCCCGAGACGCCTCTCCCGGACGCCCGAGGTTCCGGCTGGGCGGAGGCCGGACTCCTCGACGTGCGAGAGCGAGGTCGTGACCGAGGGGAACTCGGCGGTCGTGGCCGGCCGGAGCGTGGTGTCCGCGACGACCGGCAGGACGGTCTCACACCGCTCGGCGAGGACGGGCGCGTTCCCGGTGATCCTGCGGCGTCCGGGGGCGCGGCGGCGGCCGGGAGCCCGGCGGGAGGGACGGGCGGGTGCCGCGGCCGCGGAGGCGAACGCGGGCCGCGCCTTCGACTGCCTGGTCCTGGCGTGGGCGATGATGGCGACCGCGGCCAGCAGGACCGGCGCGAGGATCGCGGGGCTGCCGAGCTGTGAGGAGTCCGGCGAGAGGCCGCTGCTCGTCGCGGCGGGGGCGGCGGCGACCGCGTTGGTGTCCGCGGTCGCGGGCTTGGCGTGCTTGCCGGTACGGCCCGCGGAGGTCTGCGGGGCCGGGGTCTCCACGGCCCGCGCGCCACCCTGGGCGGCCGTCTGGGTGGCCTTCCCCTCGCTTCCGGACGGCCTGTTCCCCGCGGAGGGACTCGAGGAGGACTCGGCCTCCGGCTTGGCGTGCCTGCCGATCTTGGCGTGGGCCGGCCTGGCGGGCGTCACGGTCTCCCGCACCGGGGCGGGCGGGACCATCGACAGCAGGCCGGGGCTCTGGGAGAGGGCCACGGAGTTGGCGGGGCGCGCGTCGCCGGAGATGATCTCCTGCTGCTGGGCCGCCTCCTTCTCGAGACGGGCCTTGATCTTTTCCGGGTACCCGTATCCCACGACCTTGTCGGTTTCGCGCAGCTTGCGCTTGGCGACCCCGCCGTCGATGTTGCCCTCGATGGTGTGGATCTTCCGGCCCTCGACCCCGGTGACGATCCCGACGTGGTCGATGCCGTCGATTTTCTTCGAGCCGCTCCAGTCGAAGAACACGATGGCACCCGGCTTGGGGACGGTGCCCCAGGCGTCCTGCTGCCGGAACCACTCGGCGTGGTGGACGGTGTAGGCGAACTGGCCGATCCAGTCCTCGTAGCCCAGCTTCTTCGCCGCCCACGACAGGTACATGTCGCACCAGGGGGCCGCGCTGTAGTCGGCGTCGAACTCGACGTTGTTGCCGTACCAGTGACCGAACTTGGTGTAGCCGCCCCCTCTCTCGGAGTATCCGAGCTGGCTCTCCAGCAGTTCGATGAACTTGTGCATCTCAGGTGTCATCGGGAAGTTTCCGGTCACCCTCCGACGGCCGTCGAATCATGGTCGCGCCGCCCTCGCGACCTGGCCGTCGGAAGATGGGGGTTGAGCGATGGCGCGTTCACGGGGACCGATCAGAGTGACGATCGGGACACGTGTGGCGGCACCATTGGTCAGTTGTCTTCCGTGACGAGGGAGGTTACCTCCCCTAAAGGGAAGGTCAAGACGGGCCGGGACGTGCGTCGGGGAGATCCGGGGCACACCGGGCGGCGAAAGCCGACGTCAGAGGCGTTTTCATGATTTTTCCACTCTAAACGCCTCAACGAAAAAGATCCGCCGAATGTCGGATCTGGTGCCCCGAGGCCGGATGAGAGCCCTCCGTCGGCTCGGCGGCGCGGGGGCACGGGCTGGCCACGCTGGTCGGGTTCGTCGCGGAGGGCAGGCTCTCTCCGGAGATCGGCCTGCGCGACACCTGGGACCGCGTCACAGAGGCGGCCGAGGCCCTGCTCGGGCGCCGGGTGTCCGGCAAGGCCGTACTGGACGTCGAGCCACGCCCCGAAGGCTGATCCGGCCGCGGACCCGCCGGACCAGCCGTAGGTCGCCCTATCCCTCCCCCTGGGAGGAGGAGGGGTCCTCCTCCGTCGGCTCCTCGGAATCCGAGGGGCTCGGTTCGGGGTCGTGCCCGCAGGAGGGAAGGGTGATCCGCGCCTCGCTGGACCGCCTCTCGCCCTGGGGCACCGTGGTGATCACCACGGTCCGCGTGGCGTACCGGCCGCACTCGGGTAGCTGGGCGAACACGCCGGCGACCTCGCGCGAGTAGTCGGTGTGGCCTGACAGCTCCAGCGTCTGGCTGGTCGTGGTCGGTCCGCCCTCGTCGCCGACGACTTTCTGGGAGAACGACAGCTTCACGGTCACCGGCGAGGTGTCCGAGGTCCTGACCCGGAAGCCGACCGTGGTGCCGTTGAAGGAAGTGATCGTGACGGCGGGCGGCGCGCACTCCTCGCCCTCGACCACCCTCTCCGCGTACTGGGCGCCGTTGGCGGAGGGGCGGTCGGTGGTGACCGTGATCCCGAGCACAGCCCGCTTGCCGCAGGGGATCTCCGCCGCGGGCCCGGAGAGATCCACGGTGTAGCCGGTTTCGCCGGACAGGGTCCTGGTGACGGTGCTCAGCGTCCTGGCGGCCCCCTCACCGTCCTTACGGGTGAAGGCGGCGGTGAGCCGTACCTTGCCGGGACCTCCCGCGCGGACCTTGACGGTCGCCGCGCTGCCGTCCCAGGAGGCGATGTCCACGCTCTGCACCGCGGGAGCCGGGCACGGCCCGCCCTTGACCTCCGTCGTACGGCTCACCTCTCCTCCGGAGAACCGGGGCGACGTGGAGACCGTGACCCGGCGGTAGAGGGTCTGCTCGCAGGCGGGGGCGGTGAAGGCGTACAGGACCGGCTGCGAGTAGGCGTCGGCTCCGGTGAGTGTGAAGCTGCGCGCGGGCACCTCTGTCAGATGGTCGCGGTCGCGCCCTTCGGCGAACCTGACGGTCAGCACGACGTCCGCCGGGGTCGACGCGCGCAGGGTGACCGTCGCCCCGCCCGCGTCCATCCGGGTGATCGCGAGATCGCTGACCGCGTGCCTGGGTACCGGGGGCGATGTCGGGGTCACGGTTGGCGTCACGGTCGGAGTCGGCGTCGGAGTTCTGGTCGGCGTCCGGGTCGGCCGCGGGGTCGCGGAGGGCGAGACCGGCGGCTTCGAGCTGGTCTCCGGGGTTGGGTGGGACGAGGGAGAGGAGTGGTTCGGGCGGCTCGGATTGGTGGTCCCCGACGAGGACGAGGTCCGCTGCGTGCCGCTCCGTGACGGTCCCGGAGGGGTGACGGGCTCGGGCGGGGGAGAACCCCCCTCCGTGCCGTTCGGCGGGGTCTCCTCGGCGGAGGATGGTCTCGGCGACGGAGTGAAGATCGTGTCTGCCGAGAGCCTGTCGGGCGACTGACTCGAGGCGACCAGGCCGACGGTGACCGCGACCGTGATCACGGCGACTCCGGCCAGGAGCCGGGGACCGAGGCGCGGGCGCCGTATCCCGCCGACGCGGCCGACCACGCTCCGTGCCAGTGAGGTGCTCACCCTCGGAGCCGGTCTGGCCAGCGGGAACGTCAGCGCCAGTAGCGTGGCCAGCTCTGCGAGGTGCCGCCGCCCCCGTTGCTCCCACTCGGGCCCGTACGCGGAGACGGCGGCCGTCTCCAGCTCCAGGAGGAACGCCTCAGCCGTCGCGGGCCGGTCCACCGGGTTCTTCGCCATGCCGCGCGCGACCAGTCCCCGCACCGAGCTCGGCACCGCGTCCAGCGGGATCGGCGCGCTCTGGTGCTGGTGCATCAGCGCCGCCTGGTGGTCGGCCCGGTACGGCCTGCGCCCGGTGAGGCACTCGAAGAACACACATGTGGCCGCGTAGACGTCGCTCGCCGTGGTCGCCGGATACCCGGCCCACTGCTCGGGGGCCATGTAGGGAGGGGTGCCTTCCGGGGCTCCCGCCTCCCCGGTGCGGGTGGCGATGCCGAAGTCGGTCAGCTTGCTGCTGCCGTCGGCCTGGATCAGCACGTTCTCCGGCTTGTAGTCGCGGTGCACGATCCCGGCGGAGTGCGCGAACGCCAGGCCCAGCAGCGAGCCCTTGAGCACGACGAGCGCGGCCTCGGGGCTCGTGGTGCCGTGGTCGGCCAGAATCCTCCTGAGCGCGACCCCGTCGACCAGCTCCATGACGATCGCGGCGTCCAGCACGTCCTCGTAGTACTCGTAGAACTGGACCACGTTCGGATCGTGCAACTCCACCATGACGCGCGCCTCCTCACGGAAGCGCACCAGAAACCTGTGGTCCTGCCTCAGGGCCGTGTTCAGATACTTGATCGCCACATAGGCACCGGTCGCGGCGTAGGTGGCCAGCACCACCCGGCCGCCGCCTCCCGCGCCGAGTTCTCGAACCTCGTGGTATCCCGGAACCATTGAGTCCCCTCCGAGCGCCGTCGCTTGTTCGACGGTCTCACCCCCACCGCCGGTTGTCACGATTCAGGAATTTCATGGGAAAGGCCGCTTCCACATTGTCGGTGAAGTTTCCGGTGAACACCTCGCGCGCCCGCGAGAACCGGGGATCGCACCATCCGTGTACCGCCGTCATCGTCCACCCCTGTGAGAAGCTCGCCCTCAGCGCCTCTTCCAGCCGTCCTGGTGGATGAGGTCGGACAGGGGGACACGTTTGCGCCACCCCTTGCGTTCGAGGTCGGGAACGGTCTCGCGATGGGTCACGGGTCCCACACAGAGCCAGGCGACGGGACGGATACCGTCGGGGATGCCGAGCAGGTCGGTGACGAAGTCCTCACGGTAGAAGGAGACCCAGCCGACCCCCAGGCCCTCCGCGGTGGCCGCCAGCCAGAGATTCTGGATCGCCAGGCAGACCGAGTAGAGCCCGGCGTCCGCGATCGAGTGCCGCCCGAGAACGGCGGGTGCCCCGCGCTGCGGGTCATAGGTGACGACGATGGAGAGCGTCGACTCGCGGGCCCCGTCGACCTTGATCGTGGCGAACATGTCGGCCCGCTCCGCCTCAAGGGAGACCGCGAAGACGGCGCGCTCCTCCTGGACGTGGTCGGCGAACGCGTCGCGGAGATCCCGGTCGCGTATCACGATGAAGTCCCATGGCTGCGAGAGGCCGACACTGGGCGCGGCGTGCGCGGCCTCCAGGATCCGCAGCAGGACCTGGTCGGGTACGGCCTCCCCGGTGAACTCTCCGCGCACGTCCCGCCGGTCGAAAATCACGTCGTAGAACTCAGTCATGATCTATAGCATCTCGCGAGCTGCGTCCGGATGCCGCCCCCGCGTCCGGATTGTGGGCTGTCCGGCCCCCCATGATCAGGTTCGCCCGTCCCCGGCCTGTTTCTCAGGGGACGACCGTGACGTCGAAGAAGATGCCGCTGAGCTGGGGCATGTAGTGGTTGCCGTCCCTGTCGACCATCTTCCAGTAGACCTTGCATCTCGTCGGTTCCTTCGGTGCCTGCACCTCCACGCTCACCAGGGCCGACCCGCCCGGATCCGTGTCGGGCAGCCGTACGCTCCGCTCCGTCTGGCACAGATCCTCGCCGTCCCACGGCCACTGGCGGTACAGGAAGCGGTCCCGCCAGGGGACCGTGCCGACGTTGTCGAGCTGCCAGGTCTTGACGAACTTCTCGCCGACCCGGACCGTGCTGCCGTCGGGGTAGGTCACGTCCTTGGCGAGCCGCGACTTGTCGCCGGGGATGGGACGGACCAGGTGGGACTCGGGGGGACTCTGGACAGGACGCCCCAGCCACAGGTAGACGCCGATCGCGGCCAGGCAGGCGATCGCGACGGCGAGCGCGGTACGGCGTGCGCGCGACCCCAGAAGTCCCGGCCCCCGGCGCCCCACCGCCTGCGGCACGCCGGCCTCGCCGTCACCGCCCTCCCGATGGGCTCCGCCCTGGCCGTCACCATCCTCCTGAGGCGTTCCCTCCTCGCGATCATCGTCCTCCCGAAGGATTCCCCCTTCACCATCACCGCCTTCCGGAGAGGTTCCGCCTTCGCCTTTCCGAGAGGTTCCGTCTTCGCCGTCCTCTGGCCCCGCCCCGCTCTCGCGGGATCCGGCCTCACGCTTCCCGTCCCGTGCGTGGGACGGGACGGCCGATCCGCTCTCCTGGGTGAGGACGGCCGGGTCCGGCGAATCAGGCCCGGCAGCCAGGATCTCCTGGTGCAGGCCGCGCAGTTCCGGCCTCGGATCGGTGCCGAGCTCGTCGCGCAGGGTCCTGCGGAGTCGTTCGTAGAGCGTGAGCGCCTCAGCGGACCTGCCGGTCGCGTGCAGGACGCGCATCAGCTGGTGGTGCAACGGCTCACGCAGCGGATTACGGTTCGCCAGCGCGACCAGGTCGGCGACCATGGTCGCGGGGATTCCCGCCCCCGACAGGCTCACCTCCGCGTACGCCTCCATGGCCGACAGGCGCAGCTCCTGCGCGTGCGCCACCTGCTCGAGGACACACGGCGTCTGCGGTACGTCGCTGAACGGCTCGCCCCGCCATAGCGCCAGTCCCTCCCGCAGCGCCTTCGCCGCGGCCTCGTGAGTCTCCGCGTGGTCGGCCAGGGACAGCGCCTCCTGCAGGCGCGATAAGTCGGTGCCCGTTTCGCCAAGGTTGAGCCCGTAGCCGCCTGACCGGCTGTACAGCACCGGTTCCGCCTCGGCGGGAGCGGTGATGGAACGCAGCAGTGCGCGCAGTCGGGAGGCCCGTACCTGGACCGCGTTCGCCGGATCGGCGGGCAGCCGGTCGGGCCAGAGGGCATTGGCGAGATGCTCGGTCGAGACCAGCTCGCCGGGATGGGCGAGCAGCTCGCCGAGGAAGGCACGATCTTTGGCGGCGCTGGGGGCGGTGGACTGCCCCTGATAAGTAATCGTCAGGGAACCCAGCACGAGAAAGTCCACGGGGTGGAGTATCGCAGCTTTTCATTTTGTGTTGCATTTATGGTCACCCCCTTCGGCAGGACCCGACCCGGGCACACCGGCGGCCGTTCCGGCTACGGCTTGGCCAACCCGATGTCCGGACTGGGACCCGCCCCACCCCATCCCGTTGGGACTGTTTTTGGCTTGGGCGCGCCGGTGTCTGGACTGAGGAGCGAAGGAGCGAAGCGGATGAGCGACGAGGGAAGACACCGGCACCGGGGGCGCCCAAGCCCGCGACGCCGCCAGGCGTCGCAAATAAGCACAGCAATAAAATCCGCAGATGACCGTCCTTCTGCCCGGTGTGGCTCTCACCGACCACGTGTTCACCGTCCCCCTCGATCACGCCGCCCCAGATGGCGAGACGATCGAGGTCTTCGCCCGCGAGGCGGTCGACCCGGCGAAGCAGGACCGGGATCTGCCATGGCTGGTCTACTTCCAGGGCGGTCCGGGCGGCAAGTCTCCCAGACCGGCGTCGGCGGACGGCTGGCTCGGACACGCGTTGAAGACCCACCGGGTGCTCCTGCTCGACCAGCGGGGGACGGGCCGCAGCACCCCCCTCACCGCCAAGACGGTGACCGGAACGGACGCCGAGCTGGCCGCCCGTTTGAGGCACTTCCGCGCTGACGCGATCGTCGCGGACGCCGAGGTGATCCGGCGTGAGCTCGCCGGTGACCGGCCGTGGGAGACTCTCGGCCAGAGCTACGGCGGGTTCATCACGGTGACCTACCTCTCCAGGGCTCCCGAAGGGCTGGTGGCCTGTTACGTGTCCGGAGGGCTTCCCGGGCTCGACGCGACCGCCGACGACGTCTACTCCCGCACCTATCCTCGGGTTCGCGGCAAGGTGGACCGGTTCTTCGCCCGCTACCCCGAGGACTCGGCCAGGCTGGACGCGATCGCCGCCCACCTGCGCCGCGAGGAGGTCAGGCTCCCCGACGGTGATGTGCTGAGCGTGCGCCGCCTGCAGACCATGGGCACCTGCCTGGGGATGAGCGACGGCGCCGACTACCTGCACTGGGTCCTTGACGAGGCGTGGACCGGCGGCAAGCTCTCCGACCTGTTCCTCTACGAGGCCATGATGGCCACCGGCTTCGTCGGCAACCCGCTCTACGCGGTCCTACATGAGCCGATCTACGCCCAGGGGGCCGCGACCGCGTGGGCCGCGCACCGGTTGCTGCCCGCAGAGTTCGCCGAGGACGCCCTGCCCCTGCTTCCCACCGGAGAGATGATCTATCCCTGGATGTTCGACGAGATCTCGGCGCTGCGCCCCTTCAAGGGCGCCGCGGAGATTCTCGCCGCCGACTCCGCCTGGCCCGCTCTCTACGACCCGGCGCGGTTGGCCGCCAACCGGGTCCCGGTCGCGGCCGTCGTCTACTACGACGACATGTACGTCGACGAGGACCTGTCCGTGCGGACCGCCCGCACGGTCGGCAACGTGCGGACCTGGGTGACCAACGAGTGGGAGCACGACGGCGTCCGCGCCTCGGGAGACCGTGTCCTGAAGCGCCTGATGGACATGGTCGGCGGCGTCCACGGCTGAGGGGGCTCCTCCACGGCTGAAGGGGAGACTTCCAGGGCCTGACGTCCCCGCCGGGGCGTCCCGGGCCTCACGGCCTCCCTTCCCGCCTAGGTCCTCAGGTGGGAAGTTCGGTGAGCGGCAGCCGTACCTGGAAGCGGGTGTTCCCGGGCACCGACTCGACGCGCAGGTCGCCGCCGTGGCGGCCCGCGACGATGCGGAAGGAGATGTCCAGGCCGAGGCCCGTCCCCTGGCCGACGGCCTTCGTCGTGAAGAACGGCTCGAAGATCCGCTCACGCAGGTGCTCGGGAACGCCGGGCCCCGTGTCGCAGATCTCGATCAGCGCGGTGGTCTCGTGTTCGAGGCGGGTGCGGACGGTGAGCGTGCCGTTGCCCGCCATCGCGTCCAGTGCGTTGTGGATCAGGTTGGTCCACACCTGGTTGAGCTCTCCGGCGTAGCCGGGCAGCGGCGGCAGGTCGGGGGCGTAGTCGGTGGCCACGGTGATTCCTGGCGGGATCTTGCCACGGAACATGGTGAGCGTGCTGTCCAGCAACTCCCGCACGTCGATCGTCTGGTACGGCGCGCGGTCCATCTGGGAGTACTGCTTGGCCGAGGCGAGCAGCGTGGTGATCCGCTCGGTCGCGTCGGTCACCTCGTCGAGCATCTGGGAGATTTCGATGGCCTCCGACAGCCAGCGCACCGCGCCTGCCAGATGCTCCTGTCCGACCTTCGTCCTGACCTTCTCCAGGCTCTCCGGCCCGAACCCGGCGCTCACCAGTGGTGACGCCAGCTCCCAGCCGTCCTCGATCCCGGCCTCCTCAAGGGCGTCGCCCAGCTCGTCCTCGGCGTCGGAGGTCTCGAGCGGGGTGCGCGCGGGCACGTTTCCGACGCTCTCCGCGCAGCTCTCCTGCAGGTCGACCAGCGCGCGCAGCCGCTTTGGCGGGATGCCGCTCTCCGCCAGGTCGGCGAGCTCCCGCCGGGCCGTTTTGATCTTGTCTCGTAGCTCGCCGACCGCGCGCACGGCCGCCGCCGCCGGGTTGTTGAGCTCGTGGGTGAGCCCGGCGGTGATCGTGCCGAGCGCGGTCAGCCGCTGCCGCCTGTCGATGAGCTCCCGCTGGGCGAGGCCGCCGAGACGCACTCCATCGAGCAGGTGCACCGCCATTGGGAACCACTCGGTGAGGATCTTGCCGTACTTCTTCGCGGGGAGCACGAAGAGCCGCGAGGGCTTGATCGCGCGCAGCGAGTGGGCGTAGGTCTCCGGGGCGCGCTCGCCCAAGTAGGCCAGGGTCGCCCCGGCGTAGACGCCGACCTGCGAGGTCGGGGTCATGGTCACCAGCCCCGCCGGGGTGTCGGTGGACATGACGATCTCGCCGTCGATGAGCACGACGAAGCACTCGGCGGGATCGCCCTGCCGGATGATCATCTCGCCCGCGTCGAACTCGCGCTCCTCGCCGTACGTGGCCAGCCACTGCAGCTTCTCGTCGTCGAGTTTCTCGAACAGGAACAGCCCGCGTAGCACGTCCGTGCTGGTCATGAGGCCTCCTTCGTCACCCACGGCCCAGGGACGGCGCCCCGGGGAGCTCCCGTCCCCGGTCGTGTCCTCGCCGTCCTCGCCGTCCCCGCCGTTCTCGGGTTCCCGTCCGGTCATGTCTTCTCCAGGTAGCGGTGCACCAGGGCGACGGCCATGGCTCCCTCGCCCACCGCGGAGGCGACCCGTTTGATCGAGTCGGCCCTGACGTCCCCGGCGGCGAACACGCCGGGCACGTTGGTCTCCAGGTGGTACGGCTCACGCCGTAGCGGCCAGTTGCGAGGGCGGCTCCCCGCCGCGGTCAGGTCGGGCCCGGTGAGGACGAAGCCTCTCCTGTCCCGCTCGATCGTGTCACCGAGCCAGTCGGTGTACGGCTCGGCGCCGATGAAGACGAACAGCCACTCGGTCTCGACCGTGCGCTCGCCCTCGGGGCCCTTGAGGGTGAGCCGTTCCAGGTGGTCGCCGCCCTCCGCGCCGACCACCTCGGTCTCGGTGTGCACCTCGATGTTCCCGATCTGCGAGATCTGCTCGATCAGGTAGTGCGACATGGACCTTTCGAGCCCGTCGCCCCTGACGATCAGATGGACCTTGCAGGCGTACCCGGACAGGTAGACCGCGCCCTGCCCGGCCGAGTTGGCCGCGCCGACGATGTAGACCTCCCGGTCGCGGCACTCGGGCGCCTCGGTCACCGCGGCGCCGTAGTAGGTTCCCCGGCCCACGAAGTCGTCGAGCCCCGGGGCGGTCAGCCTGCGGTAGGAGACGCCGGTGGCGAGGATCACGGTGTGCGCGGCGATGCTGCCTCCGTCGGCGAAGCCGACGACCCGGGCTTGACCCTTGACCTCCAGGCTGGTGACCGTACGGGCGGTCAACAGCTCGGCGCCGAACTTCAGGGCCTGGCGGCGGGCGCGGTCGGCGAGCTGCGCACCGGAGACGCCGTCGGGGAAGCCCAGGTAGTTCTCGATGCGGGAGCTCTGGCCCGCCTGTCCGCCGGAGGCGTGCTGCTCGACCATCACCGTGCGCAGCCCCTCCGATGCCCCGTAGACCGCGGCGCCGAGCCCGCCGGGGCCGCCGCCGATGACGATCAGGTCGTAGAAGTCGGTCGCGGGAGCGGTGGACAGGCCGACGGCCGCGGCCAGCGTCGAGGTGTCGGGGGCGGTGAGCTTCGTGCCCTCGCCGGTGATGACCAGTGGCAGCCTGGCCGGGCTGACCTCGCCGCCCTCCTCGTCCTCGCCCGCGGCGGCGAGCAACTGCGCGCCCTCGGGGGAGTCGGCCAGCAGCCAGCGGTAGGGCACCTGGTTGCGGGACAGGAAGTCGCGGACCTCGTACGACCTCGCCGACCAGCGTGCCCCGACAACCCGCAGTTCGTCGGACTCGCGCCGCTCGGCCCGCTGCCAGGCGTCGAGCAGCGAGTCGAGCACCGGGTAGAACTTCTCCTCCGGCGGGTCCCACGGCTTGAGCATGTAGTGGTCGAGGTCCACGACGTTGATCGCCTGGATCGCCGCCTCCGTGTCGGCGTAGGCGGTGAGCAGCACGCGCCTGGCGTATGGATACAGGTCCATCGCCTGTTCCAGGAACTCCACGCCGTTCATCTGGGGCATCCGATAGTCGGCCAGGATCGCCGCGACGTCGTCGCCACGTAGCCGCATCTCGCGCACGCTGTCCATGCCCTGCGTCGCGGTGTCGGCCCTGACGATGCGGTAGGACTGGCCGTACCGGCGCCTCAGGTCACGTGCGACGGCACGCGAGACGCCCGGATCGTCATCGACCGTTACGATGACCGGTTTGTCCATGATCCGCCTTCCCCCGATCGTATGACACCCTCTTTATGAAGGATGTCATATTCCGCGACGGCGATCACCTGCTCCAACCGTCACAGGTCAGGCATCCCCACGGCCCGGAGCAGGGCGGCCGGATGGCCGTGGGCGGCGCGCAGGCGCATCAGATCCGGATCGTTGCTCCAGAACTTGTGCAGCGAGTCGTGGCCCATCCGGTCGGCGATGATCTGCAGGGCGATGTCGTGCTTGATGTACTCGACCGACATCAGCACCACGGCCGGGTCCTCGGTGTAGACGCCCCAGGCGGAGCCGTTCACGAACCCGCCGATCAGGACCTCCTTGCCGTCGCCGACGACCACCAGGAGGCTGCAGCCCAGGTTGTTCGCGACCGAGTCGGGCACGGGGAAGCGGTGTTCGTACAGGTAGCCGATCGGGGCCTCGGCCGGTCCGAAGTGCACGACCGACACCTCGACCCCGCGCTCGACTGCCCGGCTGACCAACGGGGAAAGCTGTTTCATCTCGTCGGGCCAGATCGACAGGAACAGGTCGGTGCGCGCAGCGGCGACCACGTCCTCCGCCCGTGCGAGCACCGCCTCCGTGCCCTTGAGGTTGTGGATTATGTGCGCCCCTGGAGGAGCCACGATCGTGGGCAGCGAGGCCTGCAGCGACTCGATCGAGTCGTCGAACTCCCTGCGCATGCGCTCGAGCAGTGATCTTGGCGGCAGAGGCAGGTAACCGACGGCCTCCTCGGGGCCACGCAGCTCGTAGGCCGCGCCCTTGGCGACCAGCTTGCCCAGTGTCTCGTAGACGGTGCTCCGTGGCACGCCTGAGCGTTTGGCCACCTCATAACCGTTGATGGGCTGACCAGCGACCACCAACGTGACATACGCCTTGGCCTCGTAACCCGACATGCCCAGGCGCTGCAATTGCTCAACGACGTCCCGCATCGCAGTTATGGTACGGCTCACGGCACCTGTTTAGCGTTGTCCTAAAGCACATTATTTGGCGCAGTGTTGGTCGTTTTGGAGTATGCCGCTGGAAACGACCGTCATGAATGGCCCCTGACCAGCGCTCCCGCGTCCGCCTCCGGGAGCCCGGCGCTCCTGAACTCCGCTCAGGGCACCGCGGAAGGACCCCAGACAACGCGGAAGGCCGCGGCCACCCCCGGCAGGGTGGTCGCGGCCTCGCGTGCGCGGATCAGACCTGGCCGGCCTTCTCCAGAGCGGAGCAGCAGGTGTCGACGATGAGACGCGTCACCAGGTAGGGGTCGACGTTGGCGTTGGGGCGACGGTCCTCGATGTAGCCCTTCTTCTCCACCTCGACCTGCCACGGGATGCGGACGGAGGCACCGCGGTCGGAGACGCCGTAGCTGAACTTGTTCCACGGGGCGGTCTCGTGGTGGCCGGTGAGGCGCTCCTCGATGCCGGCGCCGTAGTGCTTGACGTGCTCGGGAGCGTTCGCGGCGAGGGCCTCGCAGGCGGTGATGATCGGGTCGTAGCCCTCGCGCATCGCCTTGGTCGAGAAGTTGGTGTGCGCGCCGGCGCCGTTCCAGTCGCCCTTCACCGGCTTGGCGTCGAGCGTGGCGGCGATGTTGAAGTCCTCGGCGACGCGGTAGAGCAGCCAGCGGGCGATCCACAGGTGGTCGGCCACCTCGATCGGGCCCGCCGGGCCAACCTGGAACTCCCACTGACCGGGCATGACCTCGGCGTTGATGCCGGAGATCGCCAGACCGGCCTCGAGGCACAGGTCGAGGTGCTTCTCGACGACCTCGCGGCCGAAGACCTCGTCGGCGCCGACGCCGCAGTAGTAACCGCCCTGCGGGGCGGGGAAGCCGCCGATCGGGAAGCCGAGCGGGCGACCCTCCTTGAAGAAGGTGTACTCCTGCTCGATGCCGAACCAGGACTCCTGGTCGGCGAACTTCTCGGCGACCTCGACGAGGGCGGCGCGGGTGTTGCTGGAGTGCGGGGTCATGTCGATGTCGAGGACCTCGCAGAGCACCAGCACATTGGCGCCGCCGCGGATCGGGTCCGGACAGGTGAACACCGGCTTGAGCACGCGGTCGGAGGCGCCGCCGTCGGCCTGGTTGGTGCTGGACCCGTCGAAGCCCCAGATCGGGAGCTCCGCGCCGTCGGCCAGGATCCTCGTCTTCGAACGGAGCTTCGCGGTCGGCTCGGTGCCGTCGATCCAGATGTACTCAGCCTTGAAGGTCATCGCCGGAATCCTTGAGGAGGGAGGGGTCTGCTGCCCTCAAAGAGTCGCAAGTCGCGATTTCGCATCTGTTGCCCTTGTGTGAACGGGATGTTACTCAGCTCCGGTCAGCCGGGCGAACTCTTGGGAAAAGCGTTAAACATCCTTGTTCATAGGCTTTGAGCTGCTCATATGGAGATCAGTGCGGGTCCGTGTGAGTCCTGTCACTCCGGCCAGGTGAGCCCGTACGGCCTGCGGTACGCCGTGATGACCTTCCGTGCCCGGTAGTGCGGTGACGACGGGCTCGTCACCCGGCATCCGGACCGCGTCGGCGTAACTGATCGGCTTGGCCACCGCCGCTCCTTCGCCACTTTCGCCGGGGAGTCACCATCATGCCGATCGGTCCTGCTCCGTGTCGCCGATCTCGAAAACACGGGCCGAGGCGGACTCGTGGGCGAGACGGCGCAGGACGTCGAGGACCCGGCCGTGCACGACGGTGCCGACGACCAGGGCCTCGACCGCCGTCTCGCGGGGGCCGTCCAGGGGGATGGTGTCGATCTCGTGCTCGACCAGCGCGGCCGCGGCCTTCGCGTACGGCTGCAGGGCCTCGCCGGTCGCGGGCATGCCGAGACTGCTGAGGGTGTGGACGGCCTGGGCCAGCTCGTTGCGGGTCGGGGCCCACGGCTCTATCCGCCAGCCGAGGTCGGAGATCAGGCGGTCGGCCTCGGCGCGGGCACGCCGCCAGTCCTCGTCGTCGGCGTGGGGGGCGACGGCGGGGGCGATGGCGTAGTGGGCGGTGCCCAGCACGCGGTGCATGCTCAGCTTCTCGTCGTCGACGGCGGCGAGCACCCGGCCGATGGAGGCGATGGGCAGCCGTCCGACCTCGAGCAACGCGCGGATCAGCCGCAACCTGCGCACGTGGGCCTCGCCGTACTCCGCCCTGGTGGCCGAGGTCTGTTCGCCAGAGGGGAGCAGACCTTCGCGCAGGTAGTACTTGATCGTGGGGATGGGAACGCCCGACGTGGCGCTGAGCTGGGATATCCGCATAATTAGATAGTATAACTAGCTAATAGGTGCGCACTCCCTAACTACTCCCAGTGTACCCGGGCCTCTTGCTCGTTCTGGCAACGGACAGTAATGTGATCATTACTGTCCGTTGCGGTGGGGGTGGCCGTGAGTGCTGGTCCGGAGAGCGGCGCGGCCCGGCCGTCCCGGCGCGAGCTGCTGCGCGGTGCCGTCCTGGCCGGGCTCTGCCCGCCCGCGCTGTCCGCGTGCGTCGGTAACCCCGGCCCCGCACCCCGCGCCCCCGCCTCCGGCGCGACCAGCGCCGCCAACCCCCTCGGCCTCGTCGAAGACGGCCCCCTCGAGGTCTGGATCTTCGACGGAGGCCTCGGTGACGGCTACGCCAGGACCATCCACGAGCCGCTGGTCGCGAGCAGGTTCCCGAGGCTCGGGATCAGGCACAACGCGACCAAGGAGATCGCCAAGACCCTCCAGCCGCGTTTCGCCGGAGGCGACCCGCCCGAGGTCGTCGACAACTCCGGCGCCGGCGCCATGGAGTTCGGCGCGCTGGTCCAGGACGGCCAGCTCACCGATCTGACACCGCTCTACGATGCGCCGAGCTGGGACGACCCCGCCGTCACGGTGCGCGAGACCGTCGATCCCGTGGCGATCGAGCTGGGCAGCTACGACGGCAGGCCGTACGTCATGAACTACACGAACACCGTCTGGGGCATCTGGTACTCCCGCAGCCTTTTCGAGGCCGAGGGCTGGCAGGTGCCCAGGACGTGGGCGCGGTTCCTCGAGCTCTGCGAGAGCATCAAGCGGTCGGGCGGGATCGCGCCGTTCACCTACGCGGGCAGACACCCCCAGTACATCTACGAGGCTATTCTCACCCTCGCCGCGAAGATCGGCGGCAGGCAGGTGCTGAGAGACATCGACAATCTCGAGGAGGGCGCCTGGCGGGCCGAGCCCGTCAGGCAGGCCGCGGCCGCGTTCGCCGAGATCGGGGCGAAGTACCTCCTCCAGGGCACCGCGGGCCTCGACCACGTCCAGACCCAGACCGCGCAGAACAGGGGGCGGGTCGCCATGCTGCCCTGTGGGTCCTGGCTGGAGAACGAGCAGCGGGGCTCGGCCCCGGAGGGCTTCGGCTACGCCATGTTCCCGCTGCCCGACTTCGGGCCCTCCGACGCCATGCCGTACGGCACGCTGCACGCCCAGCCCGGCGAGGAGTACATCGTGCCCGCGGGGTCGGCCAATCCCAGAGCGGGCCTTGAGTACCTCCGGGCGATGCTCTCCAGGCAGGCGGCGGGGAGGTTCACCGAGGCGGTCTCCACGCTCACCGTCGTCAAGGGGGCGAGCGAGGGCCGCGTGCTCGGCCAGGGGCTGAGGAGCGCGTCCGCCGCCCTCGTTGCCGCGGGCGAGAACGTCGTCTCGTTCCTGTTCCGCAAGTGGTACTCCGAGCTGCACGACGAGGTGGCCGCGGTGTCCGGGCAGCTGATGAACGGCGGGCTCACCGTCGAGCAGTGGGTGGACCGCGCCCAGCGCAAGGCCGACATGCTCAGGGCCGATCCCTCGGTGCGGAAGTTCACGAGGTAGCGGGTGGACCACGGCAGGAGGCGGTTCGTCGCGGGGTTCCTGGCGGTCCCGATTGTGCTGTACGCGACCTATGTGATCGTCCCCAGCGCGCAGGCGTTCCTCGTCGCGCTCACCGACTGGCGCGGGGTGAACGCGACCCCGCGGTTCGTGGGGACGGACAACTTTCGCAGGCTCCTCGACGACGACGCCTTCCTCAGGGCGGCGGGTCACAATCTGCTGCTGCTGGTGCTGCTGCCGCCTCTCACCATCGCGCTCGCGCTCCTGTTCGCCTGCCTGCTCACCGGCGGCGGGGGAGCGAGGCGCGGAGCGGTCCGGGGCGCAGGGTTCTACCGGGTGGTGTTCTTCTTCCCCCAGGTGCCGGCCGTCGTCCTGGTCGCCGTCCTGTTCCAACAGGTCTTCAGGCCGGACCGGAGCGGCATGCTCAACGCCCCGCTGGTCGCCATGGGGTTCGAGCCGATCGGCTTCCTGTCCGAAACCGGCGTCGCGCTCTGGGCGGTTCTCTGCGTGCTGGTCTGGCAGGCGGTCGGGTTCTACGTGGTGCTCTTCTCCGCGGGCATCGCCTCCATCCCGCGTGAGCTGTTCGAGGCGGCGGCCCTCGACGGTGCGGAGGGGGCACGGCTCTTCCTCGGGATCACGCTGCCCCTCCTGCGGGACACCGTCCAGGCGGGCTGGGTCTACCTGGGCATCGCGGCGCTCGACGTCTTCGCCGTCGTGTGGGTGATGACGGCCGAGCACGGTGGTCCCGACCACTCGACGACCGTGATGGCGGCGGAGGTCTACCGCAACGCCTTCCAGTACTTCAGATTCGGTTACGCCTGCGCGATGGGCGTGGTGCTGTTCCTGTTCACCGTCGGGTTCGCGGTGTTCGCTCTGCGCCTGTCGCGACGTGAGCGGATCGAACTCGGGTGAGGGGGCGTTCCGGTGGGAGCGGGGCCTCAGCGGGGCGGGGGCGTTCCGGTGGAGGCGAGGCCTTGGTGGGGTGGGGGCGTTCCCGCGGGGGAGGGGCTCCCGTGGGGGCGAGGCTCCTGGCGGGCATGGCGCACGCCGCCCTGCTGGTGTGGACCGTCCTGGTCACGGTGCCGATCGTGTGGACGTTCCTGGCGTCGGTGAAGAGTGAGGACGAGATCTTCGCGGATGCCTGGTCACTGCCCGCCTTCCCCCGTCTCGACAACTGGGGGCGGGCCTGGGAGCAGGCGCACGTTGGCCGGTACATGGTAAACAGCGTCGTCGTCGTGGCGTGCGGCACGTTCGGCACGATGCTGTTCGGCTCGATGGCCGCCTATGCGCTCGCCCGTTACCGGTTCCGCGGTAACCGGGCCGTTCACGCCCTGTTCGTCGCGGGGCTGGCCCTGCCGGTCTACCTGATGCTGACCCCGCTGTTCTTCGTCGTGCGGAACCTGGGCGCGCTCCCGCTGATCGGCCCGTTCATCGGCCTGAACACCCACGGCGGCCTGATCCTGGTCTACATCGCCTGCTCGCTGCCGTTCACGGTGTTCTTCCTGGCGGCGTTCTTCGGGACGCTGCCGGAGACGGTGGCGGAGGCGGCCTTCGTGGACGGCGCCTCGCACACTCGGGTGTTCTTCCAGATCATGCTGCCGATGGCCAGGCCCGGCATCGTCAGCGTGACCGTCTTCAACGTGCTCGGCCAGTGGAACCAGTACCAGCTTCCACTCGTGCTGCTCCCCTCGGACCGGGACAAGTGGGTGCTCACACAGGGCATCGCCGACATTTCGACCGCCGCGGGCTACGACGCCGACTGGCCCGCGCTGTTCGCCGCGCTCGGCATGGCGATCGTCCCGATGCTCGTCGTCTACACGCTCCTGCAGGGGCAGATCCGCAGAGGGCTGACCGCGGGGGCGTTCAGATGACGTCAGCCTTTCTTTGGTAGATCGTATTTGGTGATTCATGGAGAATGGGGTAACTGTTGGGGTTTCTGAGGATAGGTTGGTTAGAAAAGTTTACTAACCAACGGGTGGAATTTTCATCTGCGACGGAGAACCTCCACCTCCCCTTGGAGAGACACATGCCCACCTTGTCTGATCGCCGTTCCGGTCGCGTCCTGGGACTCCTTCTTGCCCCCGTCCTGGCCGCCGCGCCTGGCCTGCTTGTTCTTGGGGGGCCCGCGCACGCCGCGGAGCGCTCGCCGTCCCCTTTTGTGTCCCCTTCTGCTTCTGTGTCCCCTTCTGCGTCCCCGTCTTCTGAGGACCCGTCCTCGTCTTCTGAGGACCCGTCCTCGTCTTCTGAGGACCCGTCCTCGTCTTCTGAGGACTCGTCCGCGTCCTCGGAGGATGTGACCGCTGCGGCGGCCGGCCTCAGTGACCCGGTCAAGAAGGAGATCGCGATGAAGCTGGTCTCCAGCGCGGAGAACTCCTCCCTCGATTGGAAGGCGCAGTACAAGTACATCGAGGACGTCGACGACCGCGGCTACACGGCGGGGATCATCGGGTTCTGCTCCGGCACCGGGGACATGCTCGACCTCGTCGAGCTCTACACCCGGCGCGCGCCGCAGAACGTGCTCGCCAAGTATCTGCCCGCCCTGCGCAAGGTCAACGGCACCGACTCGCACAAGGGACTGGACCCGAACTACACCAAGGACTGGGCCACCGCGGCCAAGGACAAGGTCTTCCAGAAGGCGCAGGACGACGAGCGGGACCGGGTGTACTTCAACCCCGCGGTGAGCCAGGCCAAGAAGGACGGCCTGCGCACCCTCGGCCAGTTCATCTACTACGACGCCATCGTCATGCACGGCAACGGGGACGACTCGCTCAGCTTCGGGTCGATCAGGAAGAACGCCCTGAAGAAGGCCAAGCCGCCGTCGCAGGGCGGTGACGAGGTCAAGTATCTCCACGCGTTCCTCGACGCCCGTAAGGTCGCGATGAAGGCCGAGCCGGAGCACGAGAACACCAGCCGGGTCGACACCGAGCAGCGGGTCTTTCTCAACAAGGGCAACCTCGACCTGAACACGCCGCTGTCCTGGAAGGTCTACGGCGACTCCTACACGATCAAGTAGTGTCTCGCCCCCCGGCGGCGGACGGCCCGGACGGCTGACTTCCGGCGGGGGGCACCTTCACGGTGGTCGCCCGGGGACGCCTGGCGCGGGCTGCTCGAACGCGGCGGCATCGGGTGTGGCGGCCGAACGCGGCGGCATGGGGCGTGACGGTGCCGGGCGTGACGGTGCCGGGCGGGCTCACCGAGGAGCGGTCTCGCGGGCGGGCAGGTTCTTCAGGGCCTCGCGGCGGCTCAGGCCGGTGACGCCCGTACGGTCGACGTAGCGGAGCACCTCGTGGGGGTCGGTCCAGGCGTACTCGCGCAGCGCCCAGCCGATCGCCTTGCGGGCGAAGAAGTCGGTGTCCGCCAGGCTCGGCTCGATGCAGGCGTAGAGCAGGCCGAGGTCGGTGCCGGACTTGAACCTGTTCTGGCAGAGGATGGCCGTGCGGCGCTTCCACAGGTCGTCGTCGCGGGCCCACTCCAGCATGAGGGGGCGCATCGTGCCGGGGAAGGCGGCGAGCAGGCCGCCGACGCGGTGGATGGCGAGCTCGTCGACGTAGTCCCACCAGGCTCCGGTGACGATCATCTCCTCGTACATCGGGACGGTCTCGGGGGTCTGGAATCCCCGGTACCGTCCGAAGCCGGTCAGCTCGATCGCCGCGTAGCGCTCCTCGCGGTATCCGGCCTCCCGCCACAGCGAGAGCACGCTGTCGCGCCACTGCGCCGCGTCGTCGATCGGGTGTCCGGCGAAGACCTTCCGCAGCGCCGTACGGCGGGGCGTGGCCTGGACTCCGAGGAACGGCATGTCCGACTTCATGTAGGCACGCATGGCCGGAGCCTTGTCCGGGTCGGCCACCTCGGTGAGCGCGGCCCGCACCGCGCCGTGAAGGGGGGTCATCCCTTCTGGGTGGTCCGCTCGCCGGTCGCGAGACCGTCGAAGAGGACCGTGACGTAGTGCTCGGCGAGGCCCGCGGTGTTCAGACGGCCGCCGGGCCTGAACCAGCGGACCGTGACCCAGATGCTGTCACGGATCATGCGGTAGGTGAGCTTGGGGTCGACGTCGGACCGGAGCTGGCCGACGGCCTGGCCGCGCTTGATCTGCCCGACCCACATGCGCTCGACCTCGTCCTCGGTCTTGACCAGGTAGTCGAAACGGCCGCCGGGGAGGGAACGCAGGTAGCTCCAGTCGTTCTGCATGACGGTGATCGCCGCGCGGTGTGGTTCGAGGGTGCTGAACCCGATGCGGACCATCTCTGACAGGATGGCGCGGGGCTCGCCCCCCTGTTCCAGTGCCGCGCGGTAGCGGCCGACGAGGTCGTCGAGAAAGGTGGTCAGCACCTCGTCGACGATCGTCTCCTTGGAGTCGAAGTGGTGGTACAGGCTCCCGGACAGGATGCCCGCCTCCTCCGCGATCTCGCGGACGGTGGTCGCCTGGAAGCCCTTGCGGGCGAAGAGCTCGGCGGCGAGCTTCACGAGGTGGTCGCGACGCTCGGAGGCGGAGCCGGATGGGGCCGCGCGCTTCGTCGTGCCCTGGCGTCTGACGGGGGTGGTCGTGCCGCCGGAGTTCTTTCGCGTGTTCACGCCTTCCATTATGAGTCTTTGCGCAATCGCTTGTTCGTGTGAACACGCCAGCTCATCCCGGCCTTTATTGCTTACCAAGCGTTTGTTTGGAATGTTGGAGAAGGCCGGTGACCCCGGCCGCAGATCTCGCCCGCGTCCAGCGTCCCCGTCTGGTGTCCAGCGTTCTCGCCTGGTTGTTCTCGCCCGGCCCATGGTGTGCCCGAGGGTGGGGGAGGCGCGGGGTGCACGGGAGGGGGCCGGCGGGCGGGCGTCGACTTGATGGCCGTGACCGGTCTCCTCTGGGGCCGGGCCGTCATCCTGTGCCTATGCCGGGTTTCGGGTTTCCACAAAACGGCGTGGAGGCTTGCCTCTTACCGACAAAACTCATAATCGTCACTTCCTTGGACATGTCCTATGGTCTTTCTGAAGCGCATGTTCTCGCCGCCCCCTCTCGTGACGGATACGGCCTCGATGTCGCGCGTCTCGCGGTTGGTTCCGCTGGCGGGCCGGTCGCGGTGACGCCCCCTGGCGCGTCCCGTGGCCCCCGATGACCGCCCCCCTGATGTCGCTGGAGCGCTCCCATGCACCACGTGCCACTCCAGAGTGCAGGCTCTGGGCGAAAGGCCCATGGTCAGACCCCTAGCGATAAAGAAAGTTTCCTATTAGATTTGCGCCCAAGCCTATGGGAGCGCTTCCTCCCGAGGCGCCTGAAAAACAACATGTTGTCCGCGTGTCCTCGGCATGAGATGCCGGCCGGCCGTGAGGCGAGGAGGGTGCATGAA
This sequence comes from Streptosporangium sp. NPDC051023, assembly GCF_040689595.1. NCBI lineage: Bacteria > Bacillati > Actinomycetota > Actinomycetes > Streptosporangiales > Streptosporangiaceae > Streptosporangium > Streptosporangium sp. NPDC051023. The sequence continues at coordinate 36,782 of NZ_JBFBCE010000019.1, forward strand.
GCGCGGCCAAGAGCTGCTTCGTCTGGCGGACACGGTTGTTCTCCCGGGATTCGAGGGCAAGTCGCCACCTGACTGGATCCGCAGACGTCTCGGTGACGGTCTGGCCGGTGTGGTGATCTTCTCCAGGAACATCGCGACTCCCTCCCAGGTCGCCGACCTCACGGCGGCCCTCCGCGCGGAGAACCCGCAGGTCCTTGTCGGCATCGACGAGGAGTCGGGGGAGGTCACGCGGCTGGAGGCCGCGGCGGGGAGCACACGCCCCGGCAACTTCGCCCTCGGCGTCGTGGACGACGTCGCGCTCACCGAGGAACTCGCCGCCGACCTCGGCCGCGACCTCGCCCTCGCGGGCGTCAACCTCGACTTCGCGCCTTCGGCCGACGTCAACTCCAATCCCGACAACCCGGTCATCGGTCTGCGGTCCTTCGGCGCCGATCCCGATCTGGTGTCCCGGCACACCGCGGCCTGGATCCGCGGTCTGCAGTCCGCGGGCGTCGCCGCCTGCGCCAAGCACTTCCCCGGGCACGGCGACACCTCCGTCGACTCCCACCACAGCGTTCCGCTGGTCCCGGCGACCATGGAGGAACTGCACGAGATCGCGCTGCGGCCCTTCCGCGCGTCCATCGCCGAGGGCGTGCGCTCGATCATGACAGGCCACCTGCTGGTCTCGGCGCTGGACCCCGGCGTGCCCGCGACGCTCAGCGGCCGCGTGTTGCACGACCTGCTCCGCGTCGAGCTCGGTTTCGAGGGCGTCATCATCACCGACGGCATCGAGATGACGGCCGTCTCCGGCCCGTACGGCATCGGCGGCGCCTCGGCGCTGGCCATCGCGGGAGGCGCGGACGCGATCTGCATCGGCGGCCAGAACGCCGACGAGCAGACCGCCGTCGATGTCCGCGACGCGATCGTGGACGCGGTCATCGAGGGCAGGCTCCCCGAGGAGAGGCTGGCCGACGCGGCCGAGCGGGTCCGTGCCCTATCCCTCTGGGCGGCGTCGGCCGCGCAGCGGCGTGACTCCGTGCCCCCGATTCCCGGCGAGGTGTCCATCGGCCTCGAGGCCGCCAGGCGCGCCCTGCGGATCACCCGTCGCTCGGCGACCGCGGCCCTTCCCCTGTCCGCCCCGCCCCACGTGCTCGAACTGGCCCCCGAGATGAATCTGGCCATCGAGAAGGACACGCCCTGGGGCGTCGGTGAGCCGCTCGGCAAGCTCCTGCCCGGTACCACGGTGACGCGCCTGGGTGCCTCGGCCGCAACCGGCGGCGCGGTCGAGGCCGTCCTGGCGGCCGCGGCCGATCGCCCGCTGGTCGCCGTCGTCCGCGACGCGCACCGTCACCCCTGGCAGATGGACGCCCTGCAGCACCTCCTGGCCGCGCGTCCCGACACCGTCGTGGTCGAGATGGGCCTGCCCGGCCGTTCCGACCTCGGCGCGATCCACATCGCCACCCACGGGTCGGCCAAGGTGTGCGGCCAGGCCGCCGCCGAGGTTCTGGCCGGAGACGTCCAGCTCTGACGTCCGGTACGGGGTCCCGCTTCCGCCCGCGAGCGGAAGCGGACCCCGTCCTGCGCCTCCCCATCGACCCAACCCTCCCTCCCCCCGCCTCCGTTTCCCGCCAGCGGATCCCCTTCTCACCGTCTCCGTTTCCGCTGGTTGGGTCCCTTTCCTGTCGTCTCTGTTTCCCACTGGCCGGGTTCCCTTCCCGCGGTCTCCGTTTCCCGCCGACTGGATCGCTTTCCGTCGTCTCCGTTCTTCGGCGGCTGGACCTCTCCCGCCGCCTCTGTTCTCTGTCGGCTGGGTTCCCTTCCCGCTGTCCCTGTTTCTCGGTGGCTGGATCTCTGCCGCCGCCTCTGCTTTTCGGCGGCAGGATCTCGTCTCATCTCCTCCGCCATGTTTGGGCCTTCACGGCGCCGGTATGGCGAGTGGTGACGCGGGCCTGATCGGCGCCGGTGCGTGGTGCGCGACCTGGTGAACGTTCCCGGTCGCGGCACCCGACAGCACGGCTGAGCCGTCGCCCCGGGATCTTCGGTACGGCGACGCCGGGCCCCGAACGACGGCGAGGTTTGTCTGGACATGGCGTGTGAACTCCAGGAAAACTCTGCAGGATCGCGGCGGAAAGGACCTTGGCATGGGTGGGATCTGCGACGGGCGTGTGGTGATCGTGACCGGGGCCGGGCGGGGCATCGGACGGGAACACGCCCTGGAGTTCGCCAGGCAGGGAGCGAGGGTCGTGGTCAACGACCTCGGCACGGGGCGCGAGGGAGACGGGCGGACCGGAGGTCCTGCGCTCCAGGTGGTCGAGGAGATCCGCGACCTGGGCGGATACGCGGTGGCCAACAGCGACGACGTCGCCGACTGGGGCGGCGCGGCCAGGCTGGTCAAGATGGCGCTGAGCGCGTACGGGCGGCTGGACGTGCTGGTGAACAACGCGGGGTTCCTCCGTGACCGGACGCTGCTGTCGATGACGGAGCAGGACTGGGACGAGGTGGTCCGGGTCCATCTCAAGGGCCACTTCCTGCCGCTGCGGCACGCCGGGGCCCACTGGCGCGAGCGGTCGAGATCCGGTGCCCCCGTGGACGCCCGGGTGATCAACACCTCCTCCTCTGCGGGGCTGTTCGGTACCGTCGGTCAGGGCAACCAGGCCGCCGCGAAGGCGGGCGTCCTGGCGCTCACCCGGGTGGCCGCGGCCGAGCTCGGCCGCTACGGCGTCACGGTGAACGCGATCGCCCCCGCCGCGCGCACCCGGATGACCGAGGAGGCCCTCGCCGCCACGGCGGTCGACCCAGCAGGCGGACCCGCCGCCACATCGACCGGGCGCAGGGACGGGCGCGGGGACGGCACGGTAATGGCAGGGCCGGGGGGCGGGGGCGCCGCGACGGTGGCCGGAGCGGGGAACGGGTTCGACGCCATGGACCCGGCGAACGTGGCGCCGCTGGTCGCCTGGCTCGGTTCGGCGGGCTCCGCGCACGTCACGGGACGGGTCTTCGAGGTCGAGGGCGGGGTCATCTCGCTGGCCGACGGATGGAGACGCGGTCCCAAGATCGACAGAGGGGCTCGCTGGGAGCCCGCAGAGGTCGCGGACGCGGTCGCGAAGCTGCTCGCCGCGGCCCCGGAGCCCGAGCACGTCCGCTCCGCCTGACTCTTCGCCTCCGCTGTCGGCTCACTGCGCGACGGGTCCGAGCTCCGCTGTCGGTTCACTGCGTGACGGATCCGCGTCTCCGCTGTTCGCCCCGCCTGACCCTTCGCCTCCGGTGTCGGTTCACCGTGAGATGAACCCGCGCCCCGTTGTCCGCCGCCCGTGCCGGGGGTGATGGTGAGGGAGGGCACTTGTGTAATGTCCCTTATGTTCAATTGGTGCTGACATGGGGGCATGAATGAAGGCTTCAGCGGCGTATGTGACCTTCGCGGATCTGGACGGTTCCGACGACGAGAAGGAGATCGCCGTCCAGGCCTGGGCCGAGGCCGGTGTTAGCGGGCGCGTCGTCCTCTGGGACGATCCCGGTGTCGACTGGGCCGCGTTCGACGCCGTCGTGGTCCGCACCCCCTGGGACTACGTGGCCAGGCGGGCGGAGTTCCTCCGATGGGCGCGCAACGTCGAGTCCGTCACCCGGCTGCTCAACCCGGCGGCCGTCCTGGAGCACAACACCGACAAGACCTATCTGCGGGGCCTGACGGTGCCGACCATCCCCACCTACTGGGCCGCGCCCGGCGAGGCAGCCGATTTCCCCGTCCTCGACGAGTACGTGGTGAAGCCCTCGGTCTCGGCGGGGGCCAGGGACACCATCAGGACCGGCGACCGGGACAAGGCTGTGGCGCACGCCGCCAGGCTCACGGCCGAGGGCAGGACCGCGATGATTCAGCCTTACCTGGACATGGTCGAGGCCGAGGGGGAGACCTCGCTGCTCTACTTCGGCGGACGGTTCAGCCATGCCGTACGGCGCAACCCGATGCTCGCCGGGAAGGCGGCCGCGCCGGACGCCGACAACGCCAGGGCCGAGCTCCGCACTCCGGACGCCGACCAGCTCGCGCTCGCCGAGCGAGTGCTCGTCGAGTTCCCCCAGGTGCTCTACGCCCGTGTCGACCTGGTCCGCCTGGCCGACGGCTCCCCGGCCCTCATCGAGGTCGAGCTCACCGAGCCCTACCTGTTCCTGCGTTACGCGCCGGGCGCCGCGGACACCTTTGCCCGCGCGCTCGCGGATGCCCTCTGACCGCACGCGCGCACGTGTACGGGGCCGGTTCCGCGGAGTCCCCCATCGCGAAGGGGGCCGTGCATGTCACAGCCCGATGCCGTGCCGGTCGCGCCCTCACCGAGGGTGGGCGAGGGCGCGCCGTCCCGTCAGGCGTTCACGACGACCGTGCGGGACGTGCCTTCACAGGCCCGGCAGGCGCCCGTTGCGGAACAGGTCGACGAACAGCTGGTGGTCGGTCCTGGCCTGCGCGCCGTACGCGTGGGCGAAGTCGACGAGCACGCGGGTGAAACCGTCGGTGTCGCCGCCGATCACCTTCACGATCGCGTCCTCGGTCGAGAAGTCGACCAGGTCGTGGCTTGACTCGTCGTCGGCGACCGAGTGCATGCGGGCCACGGCCCGGCCAAGGTCGCGGATCACGGAGGCGAGCTCGTCCGGCTCGTTGACGTCACCCCAGTCGAGGTCGGCGGAGTAGGGGGAGACCTCGGCGACGAGCTGGCCGACGCCGTTCAGCGTGGTGTAGCCGAGCCAGGGGTCGGCGTAGGCCTGCAGGGCCCGCTGGGACTCGGCGGTGCGGTGGCCCTGGTGCTTGAAGTAGCCGCGCACCTTCTCGTCGGTGATGTGCCGGGCCACAGCCGGGACCTGGGCCTGCTTCATGTAGAGGATGACGTCGTTCTCCAGGGCCTGGGTGTGGCCCTCGAGCAGCATGTTGTACGACGGCAGCCCCGCGGAGCCGATGCCGACCCCCAGGCGGAGCGCGAAGTCCTTGATCTTGTGCTCGACGTCGGAGACGGCGGGAAGCGTGACGAGGTATTCCTGGAACGCCGCCTCGACGGCCCGCCGGGTCTCCTCGTCGACCGGGTAGCGGCCGTCCATGATGGCGAACCTGCGGTCGAAGTTGTCGATCGTGGTCTCGGCGTCCAGCAGCGCGACCCTGGTGTTCAGCCTGGCGACCTGCAGCACCCGGTGCAGCACGCCGGCGGTGGTCTCCAGCGTCAACGAGCCGATCGCCTCGTCCCCGCCCTCCGTGATGCCGGTCAGCTCGGTCAGGTAGGCGTGCGCGAACTCGGTCACCAGCCCGCTGATCGCCTCGTCCGACAGGGCCTTGGCGTAGCCGATGAGCGCGACGCTGGCCACGAACCGCTTGAGGTCCCAGACGTAGGGGCCGACGTAGGCCTCGTCGAAGTCGTTGACGTTGAAGACCAGGACGCCGGAGGCATTCATGTAGGTGCCGAAGTTCTCGGCGTGCAGGTCGCCGTGGATCCACACCCGGCTCGTCTGGTCGTCGAGGAAGGCCGTGTCGGCGAACGTGCCGGTCATGTCCGCATAGAACAGGCAGGCGCTGCCACGGTAGAAGGCGAAGGGAGATGCGGCCATCTTCCTGAACTTGCGCCGGAAGGCGGCGGGGTCACGCCTGATGGAGTCACCGAATTCGGTGATCAGGACATCGAGAATGTGCGTCGAGCGCCCATCGGTGGTCATGATGCGCACGTTAGAGCCACAGCCCGAAACTCCGCCAGATGCCGGGCATTACAGATCTGGAACGTACCAATCGTCTGTACCACTCCACAAGGGGTGCCAGTGAGAAAGACGATGCCGTCCCCCCGGTGGCCGTTCCCCGGTGGCCGTTGTGCAGGGGGCCGGTCGCCGCCGTCGCGCCGCTCCTCAAGACCAGCCGTCTGTCGGCCGGAGCCGTGGTCCTTGCCGCCACCTCCGCAAGGGCCGTTCGTCGCTGGCCGGCCGCGAACCCACCGTGCCGCGGCGTACCGGTACGGTCTCGACCGGCCGGTACGCCGGTAGATCGGATCCAATTCTTCCCGGGCACCCGCGCCCCCTCGTCTCGGTTTCCGGTCGTCCTTCCCATCGCCTGGCGCCGGATTTTGCGTTGATTGTCTGATTTTTTCGGCCTGTTTGCGATCTTCCGGAGATCTGTGTCATCGTAATAGCACTTTCCCTACTTGTTTAGTGGGTAGGCGGAGCGGTGTGTCGGCGCCGCTGTTGTATCCAATCCAGAAGATCAAGAACACCCCCGGAGGTACCGATGCGGCGTAGAGCCCATCGCCTAACACACGGCGCCGTGCTGGCCCTGTCGGTCCTGCTGCTTGCGGGATGCGCGGACAACGTGGGCGCCGTACCCGCCTCTCCCGGCCCGGAGGCGGGTACGGCGAGCCCGGCGGGGACCGCCTCCGCCCAGCAGGCTCAGGTCCAGCCGCCCGCCTCGATCGAGGAACTGCGGGCCAAGGTCCAGGGCAAGCAGATCTCCGTCGCCAGCGCGGCCTTCCCCAACCCCACCCTCACCGGCCTCTACAAGGTCGTCGAGCTGCTGGAGAGCGACTTCGGGATCAAGGCCGACTTCCGGCTGATGGACTCGACCCCGCTCAACGCCGCGCTGATCGGCGGCCAGGTGCAGGTCGGCCACGTCTCGCTCGGCGGTCTCGCCGCGGCCAAGGAGGCGGGCGCCGACCTGGTGGCGATCGCGGGCAACGACCAGAAGAACGCCTTCCTGGTCGCGGGCCGCAGCCCGGCGGCCTCCCTCGCCGACCTCAAGGGCAAGTCGTTCGCGGTCTCCCAGAACCTCACCTCGATCGTGGGGCAGACCGCCTCGAAGTGCTTCGCCCAGGCCGGGCTGGACGTCAAGAAGGACGTCCAGCTCCTGCACCTGTCCAACATCGGGCAGATCGTCGAGTCGCTGGAGGCGGGCAAGATCGAGGGCGGCATGTCGGCGACGTTCCGGCAGGCCGAACTGGACCTGGCCAAGCCCGGGGCCTACACGGTGCTCTGCAAGGGCTGGGAGGCCAACCCCCAGCTCAACGACGTGTGGGCGGTCAACCGCTCGTGGCTCGCGGCCAACCCCGACCTCGCCCTCGCGCTGGCCATCGCCGAGATCAAGGCGGACCGCTGGACCCATGACGACAAGGCGGGCTGGCTCGCCCTCGCTCAGGCCAAGATCGACGGACTGTCCGCGGAGGCGGCGGAGAACAACTACAAGACCCTGGTCACCGAGCTCGACGACTGGCCGGTCAACGGCAGCCTCGACCAGAAGATGTGCGACTACACGCTGGCGACCTCGAAGGAGTTCGGCGTGATCAAGAACGCCTACGCCTGCGCCGACCTGGTCACCTTCGACTACCAGAAGGCCGCGGTCGCCTTCCTCGGCGCCAAGTGATGGCCCCGGCCCGTGACTGGGCGGTCAGGATCGCGACCCTCGCCGTCCTGCTGCTGATCTGGCAGCAGGTCGCGCAGCGGATGTCCGCGGCGATCCTGCCGACCCCGGCCCGGGTCGGCGCCGCCGCCGGCGACCTGCTCACCGGCGGCGAGCTGGCTCGCGCGTGGGGGCAGACCGCCGTCCAGGTGGCCGTGGCCATGGCGGTGGCCGCGGTCGCCGGGGTCGGGCTCGGCCTGCTCTTCGGCTGGTACCGACCGCTTGACCAGCTCCTGTCCCCGCTGCTCGGCGCGCTGTTCCTCACCCCGAGGATCGCGCTGGTCCCGCTCATCGCCCTGTGGTTCGGCCTGCAGGACCTGGCCAAGATCGTGCTGATCCTGGCGTTCGGCTTCTTCGAGGTCTTCTTCACCGTCCGCGACGGGGTGCGGGGCATCGAGCGGTCCTACGTCGAGCTGGCCCGCGCCTACTGCGTGCCGCCCCGGCGGACGCTGCGCTCCGTGGTGCTGCCCGCGGCCAGGCCGTACGTGCTGACCGGGCTGCGCCTGGGCCTCGTGCACGCCCTGGTCGGCGTGGTGCTCGCCGGGTTCTTCCTGGAGACCAGCGGCATCGGCGGCCTGATCTACAACCTCGGCGCGGCCTTCCGCACCGCGGAGCTCATCGCCGCGCTGCTGTCGGTGATGGTCGTCGGCCTGGCGGTCAACGTCGGGCTGCGGCGTCTGGAGATACGACTCACCCCCTGGCAGGTGACGCGATGAAGGCGGCGTCCACTCTCTCCCAGACCGTGAAAGCCCCCTCGCAGAGGGCCTGGACCTCCCCGGCGAGAGCCACGGGAATCAGGCCGCTCCACGTGGCCGGGGTGGCGCTGGCACTGGCCGGATGGCAGGTCGCGGGCGCGGTCCGCCCGGACTTCACCTCGTCGCCGACCCTGGTCGCCGCCGAGCTCCTGCGACTCGCCCGTGACGGCGACCTGCTCTCCCTGGTCGCGGGGACGGTCGGCACGCTGCTCGTCGGCTGGGCGGCGGCCGCGGTGCTCGGCGTGCTCGCCGGGTTCCTGATCGGCCGCTACCGGCTGCTGGCCGTCGCGCTGGAGCCGTACCTCGTCGCGCTCTACTCTGTTCCGCTGATCGCCCTGGTGCCACTGATGATCATCTGGTTCGGCATCGGCGAGGGCTTCCTGCTCGCGACCATCGTGCTCGCGACCGCGATCATGCTGGTCTTCCCGACCGCGACCGGTACCAGGGAGAGCGTGCGGGCCTATGGCGAGCTGGCCCGCGCCTACCAGGTCACCGGGCGTCGTTTCCTGCTCAAGGTCGTGCTGCCCGGGGCCCTGCCGTACATCGCGGCGGGGCTGCGCATCAGCGTGCAGCGGGCGCTGATGGCGGTCGTCGTCGGGCAGTTCCTCGTCGGCCATCCCGGCCTCGGGACTCTGCTCGGCGACGCCCGCGCCCGGCTCGACGCCGACGAGGTCTTCGCCGTCGCGCTCGTCGCCCTGGCCGTCGGTGCCCTGCTCACCGCCCTGGTCGGCTGGGCCGGCCGCAGACTGTCCGCCTGGCGCCCGGAGGTGACCACGTGACCGCGATCGAGGTTGACGGTGTCGGCAAGTCCTACACCGGGAAGGGCAAGCGGACCGATGCCCTGTCCGGAGTACGGCTCAGCGTCCCCTCAGGCGGCTTCGTCAGCCTGCTGGGACCGAGCGGGTGCGGTAAGACGACCCTGCTCAAGTGTCTCGACGGGCTGGTCCCCGTCACCGAGGGCGAGATCCGGGTCGGCGGCGTGCCGATCACCGGCCCGGGACGCGACCGGGCCTTCGTCTTCCAGGACTTCAGGCTCCTGCCCTGGCGGACCGTGCTCGGCAACGTCGCCTTCCCCCTCGAAGGCGTCGTCTCCTCGAAGGCCGAACGCGAGGAGATCGCCCGCAGGCACATCGAGATGGTCGGCCTGGCCGACTTCGAGCGCCATCACCCGCATGAGCTGTCCGGCGGCATGCAGCAGCGGGTCGGCATCGCCAGGGCGCTCGCCGTCGACCCCGACATCCTGCTGATGGACGAGCCGTTCGGCGCGCTGGACGCCCAGACCCGCGAGCTGATGCAGATCGAGCTGCTGCGCATCTGGGAACTCACCGGCAAGACCGTCGTGTTCGTCACGCACAGCGTCGACGAGGCGCTGTTCCTGTCCCAGCGGATCGCGGTGTTCTCCGCCAGGCCGGGACGCGTCGCCGCCGAGTTCGAGGTGCCGTTCGGCTACCCGCGCGACGAGCACGCCGTACGCGGCGACTCCCGTTTCACCGACCTGCGCCACGACATCTGGCGCCTGCTCAAGGGGGACACCAATGCCTTCTCCGAATGACCACCTGCTCATCAGAGGGGTGACCGCGCTCACCGTCGACGAGCACCTCGGCGACCTCGAAGGGGCCGACATCGAGGTCCGCGACGGGAGCATCGCCGCGATCGGTCCCGGCCTCGACGCGCCGGGCGCCCAGGTGATCGACGCCACCGGCATGATCGCCATCCCGGGTTTCGTCGACTCACACTGGCACCTGTGGGGGACCCTGCTGCGTGGTGTCATCGGCGACGGCCCGCAGAACGGCTGGTTCGCCCGCAAGGGCAAACTCGCGCCGTACTTCACCGCCGACGACACCCACCTCGGCGTACGGCTCGCCGCGGCGGAGGGCATCGCGGCGGGCGTCACGACCGTCCACGACTGGGCGCACAACGTCCTCGGCCCCGAGCACGCGGACGCCGACCTGCGCGCGCTGCGCGAGCTCGGCCTGCGCGCCCACTACTCCTACGGCGCCCCCTCGGCCCACCCCTCGATCTCCGCGGAGGAGATGCGGCGTCTGATGGGCGACCGGGGCAAGGGCTTCGACGAGGCCATGGATTTCGCCGACGTGAAGCGGCTGCGCGACGAGTACGCCGCCGACCCGCTGATCTCCATCGGCGTGAACGTGCGCGGCCCGGCCCGCTCGGCCAGGGAGGTCTACCGCGCCGAGTTCGCCGCGGCCCGCGACCTCGGACTGCCGCTGGCCATGCACTGCGCGGGCACCCGCGCCGAGGTCGAGCGCATCCACCAGGTTGCGCTCCTCGACTCCGACGGGCTCCTCGGCCCCGACCTGCTGCTGGCTCACTGCCTGCACCTGCCGGAGGCCGACCTGGTCAGGGTCGCGGAGCACGGCATCCCGATCACGGTCAGCCCGCTGTCGGAGCTGCGGCTGGCCATGGGCCTGCCCCCGCTGCTGCGGTTGCGCGAGGCCGGGGTCCGGGCCAGCCTCTCCCTCGACACCACCGCCATCGCGGCGAGCGCGGACCCGTTCCAGGCGATGCGGGTCGCGCTCGGCCTGGCCAACACCGAGGCGGGGGACGCGGAGGCGATCACTCCGCGCGAGATCCTGCGCACCGCGACCCTGGAGGGCGCGCACGCTCTGGGGCTGGCCGGGGTCACCGGCTCCCTCACCCCGGGCAAGCGCGCCGACATCGTGCTGATCCGCACCGACCGTCTCAACCTGGCCCCCGTCGCCGACCCGGCCGTCGCCGTCGTGCACTCGGCGCAGCCCGCCGACGTCGACACCGTCCTCGTCGACGGGCGCGTGCTCAAGCGCGAGGGACGGCTGACCGGCGTCGACGAGGCCGAGCTCGCCGCCAGGGCCGGGCAGGCGCTGCGGGAACTGTGCGAGAGGGCGGGGTTCGCGTGGCCGTCGCTGTGACCATCGCTGTGACCGGGGCCGTTGCCGCGAGCGGGGCCGGGCGCGTGCGGCGGGAGCCGTACCTGGGGGAGGGGTTCGCATGGCTGTCCGTGTGAGCGCGGGCGCGGCGGAGATCGTCGCGCTGCGGGACGGCGAGCACCCGCTGAACCGCGAGTGGCACTTCCCCGACGTGCCGGCGCAGGCGTGGGAGGGGCAGGACGGCAGGCCGCTCAACTTCGGCGGCTATCTGGTGCTCGCCGACTCCAAGGTCGTCCTCGTCGACACCGGCTGGGGGCCGTACCTCGGCCCGCCCGGCGGGCTCGCCGCCCCGGCGGGGCTGCTGTCGGAGCTGGCCGAGGCGGGGTTCACCCCCGACGACGTCGACCTGGTCGTCTTCACTCACCTCCACCCCGACCACGTCGGCTGGAACCTCGTCCTGGAGGAGCCGGTGCGTCCCCGCTTCGGCAACGCCAGGTACCTCGTGCCCCGCGCCGACTGGGAGCACTACCGCGCCCTCGAACAGATGCACCCCAACATCGTCCAGCAGGCGCTGCCGCTTGAGGACCTCGGCGTCCTGGAGCTCATCGACGACGGGCACCGGGTCACCCCCTCGCTGCGCGCCGTCGCCCTGCCGGGCCACACGCCGGGGCACACCGGCTACGTGGTCGGCGACCGCGACGCGTTCCTGCTCGGCGACCTCGCTCACCACCCCGTGGTGCTCGACGAGACCGGCTGGGTGCAGCGTTTCGACCTCGACCCCGAGCTGGCCGTCGCCACTCGGGAGAGCACCCTCGCCCGGGTGGAGGAGGACCGGACCCTCGTGGGGCTCGGCCACTTCCCCCATCCGGGTCTCGGATACGTGACCAGGAAGGAGGGGCGGCGCGCATGGCTGCCCTTGTAGACCCCCGGTGGCTCGCCGAACGGCTCGACGACCCGAAGACCGTCGTCGTCGAGGTGCAGTACGAGCCCGACATCGACGAGTACTCCGCCGGGCACGTCCCCGGCGCCAGGCACGTCTTCTGGAAGGACCTCTACTGGGACCCCGACGAGCGGGAGTTCGTCACCCCGGAACAGGCCGCCGCGATCCTCGGCGGGCTCGGCGTCGGCCCGGACAGCACGCTCGTGCTCTACAGCGGGCGGGGACAGTTCGCCGCCTACGGCTACTGGGTGTTCAAGACGCTCAACGGCCACGCCGACGTGCGGGTGCTCAACGGCGGCAGGGGAGCCTGGACCCGCGCGGGGTTCGAGCTGTCCACGCAGGAGCCCGAGGTGACGGCGGTGCCGTACGAGCCGGTGCGCGAGGCCCGCGACGACACCAGCAGGATCGGCCGCGACGAGCTGCTCGGCCTGGTCGGCTCGCCGGAGACCCTGCTGCTCGACGGCCGCTACCCCGAGGAGTACCGCGGCGAGCGGGTCAAGCCGGGAGCGGGCTTCGACCACGGGGCGGAACGGCACGGCCGCATCCCCGGCGCCGTCAACCTCTTCTTCAAGGACCTGCTCGACGAGAGGTTCGTCATCAGGCCGCCCGAGGAGCTTGAGCGCGTCTTCCGCGCCGCGGGGGCGGCGCCCGACCAGACCTCGCAGGTCGTCGCCTACTGCAGGCTCGGCCACCGGGCCAGCCTGCTCTGGTTCACCATGCACGAACTGCTCGGCTGGGACCACGTCCGCATCTACGACGGCTCGTGGACCGAGTGGGGCAGCATCGTCGGATCACCGATCGAAAGGGAAGCACGATGACCACGACCGCAGACGGCATCACGGACGGCGCGACCGGAAACTGGCCCCCCGCCGGAGTCTGGGAGATCGACCCCCGGCACACCAGCGTGCAGTTCACCATCCAGCACCTGGTCGTGGCGAAGGTGCGGGGCCGCTTCGACGGGGCGACGGGCAGCTTCGAGGTCGCTGACCCCGCGGAGGGGTCGCGCCTGTCCGTCAGCGTCGAGTCGGCCAACGTCAGCAGCGGCGTCGCCCGCCGCGACGACCACCTGCGCTCGCCCGACTTCCTCCATGTCGAGGAGTTCCCCACGATCACCTACACCTCGGAGGCGATTCGCCTGGAGGAGGACGGGGCCTTCACGATCGTGGGCGAGCTGACCGTGCGCGGGATCACCCGCCCGGTCGAGCTGGCCGCGCGCTACCTCGGCACGCACTCGGACGGCGGGGTGCCGCTGCTGGCGTTCAGCGCCACCGGGTCGGTGAACCGTGAGGACTTCGGCGTCACCTTCAACCGCGCGCTCGAGGCGGGAGGGTTCGCCATCGGCAGCCAGGTCGACATCGAGATCATCGTCGAGGCACTGCCCGAGGGAACAGCCAGGCATGTGCTGTGATGGGTCTTTCGATCCGATCTGATAGGAAAAGACGATCAAGGCAGCGGGAAGGGAGAGGCGGCGGTGGGCCACACGCACGGTTCCGCTGAGGAGGCCGCCTTCGCCGACATCCTCGGTCGTGCCGCGGACGGCGCCCGCACCGCGGGGCAGCTGTCCTACGCCGTGATCCGCGAGTGCATCATCACCGGGCTGCTCGCGCCGGGCGAGCACCTGCGGCAGGAGGATCTGGCCGAGCGCATCGGGGTCTCCCGCATCCCGGTGCGCACCGCTCTGATGCAGCTCGAATCCGAGGGGCTGGTCTCCTTCAACCCGCACCGCGGCGCGGTCGTGCGCACGCTCACCGTCGAGCAGGTCAGGGAGATCTACCAGCTGCGGGAGCTGGTCGAGGCGCACGCGCTGCGCAAGTCCATCGCCCGGATGACCTCCGCCCGCGCCGCGCGTCTGCGTGAGCTGGGCGAGACGCTCGACGGGCCCCATGAGAGGGGCACGCTGCACGAGCAGCGGACGGCCTTCTACCGGGAGCTCTACGACGCGGCGGACAACCCGTTCGCCATCGGGATCATCGAGGACCTGCGCAACGTCGTCAACCGCTACCTGGTCGGGCGGCACGTGGCTCACGGCCTGCGCTACCACCGTGAGCTGGCCAGGCTGGCGGCGCGCGGCGACGCCGACGGCGCGGAGCGGGTGCTTCGCGACTACCTGGCGGAGTACCGCCGCAGGGTCGTCGAGACCCTGGCGGATCAAGGTGAGGAGGCTTGACGCCACAGACGAGGGGCAGCGGTCGTCCTGACCGGCCCAGGAGGAGGAACCGACGGTGACGCGACGTGGACCGGTGGTCGCCGGGCTCATGCTCAGTACGGCCCTGGCCGCGATGGACGCCACGATCGTGGCCACCGCCGTCCCGGCGATCGTGCGGGACCTTGGCTCCTTCTCCCTGTTCCCCTGGGTCATCGCGATCTACATGCTGACCCAGGCGGTGTGCACCCCGATCTACGGGCGGCTCGCCGACGTCTACGGGCGCAGGCCCATGCTGCTCGTCGGTATGTCGATCTTCCTGGCCGGGTCGCTCCTGGCGGGCTTCGCCTGGAGCATGCCCGCGCTCATCGCGGCGCGGGCCCTGCAGGGCGTCGGCGCGGGAGCGATCCAGCCGGTCACCCAGACGATCGCGGGCGACATCTACCCCCTGGCCCAGCGGGGGCGGATCTCCGCGCTGCTGTCGACGGTGTGGGGGACGTCGGCGCTGCTCGGGCCGACCCTCGGCGGCCTGCTGTCGGAGCTGGGGCTGTGGCGCTGGATCTTCCTGCTGAACCTGCCGGTGGGGGTCGCCGCGCTCGCCATGGTCACGGTGTTCCTGCGCGAGTCGGTCGAGCGGCGCCCGCACCGCCTCGACCTGCTCGGCACGGCGCTGTTGTCGGCAGGGGTCGTCGCCGTGATGATCGGACTGCAGGGGGCGCTCTGGTGGGCCGTCCTGCTCGGTCTCGCGCTGTTGGCGGCCTTCTTCCGCTGGGAGCGCCACGCGTCAGAGCCGGTCGTGCCGCCGTGGATCTGGCGCGACCGGATGCTGCTCGGCGCCTTCCTCGGCAGCGGAGCCGTCGGCATGGTGCTGATAGCCCCCTCCCTCTACCTGCCGACCTACGCCCAGGGAGTGCTCGGCGCGGGCGCGATCGCGGCCGGGTTCGCGCTCGCGACGCAGTCCATCGGCTGGCCGCTCGCCGCCGCCCTGGCCGACCGGCTCTACCTGAGGTACGGCTTCCGCGACACGGCGCTCGCCGGGCTGGCGCTCATCGTCGTGTCGTCGGTGATGTTCGTCCTGCTGTCCCCGGCCTCGCCGCTGGTTTACGCGGGTGCCTGCGCGTTCGTCAACGGCTTCGGTCTCGGCCTGCTGTCCGTCTCCTGCCTGGTCGGCGCGCAGTCCGTGGTCGGCTGGGAGCGGCGCGGCGTTGTCACGGGCGGGGTCGTGTTCTTCCGCAGCGCGGGCAGCGCGGTCGGCACGGCCGTCTTCGCGGTGGTCGCCAGTGCCTCCATGCTGTCCTCGGGCACGGTGTCGTCGGTGGACGAGGTCGCCGCGGCACTGGACGGGCCGCAGGCGCGGGCCGCCCGCGACGCCCTGGCGTCGGCCGTGCACCACGTCTTCCTCGCGATGCTGGTCGTCGCGGTTCTCGGCGTGCTCGCCGTACTGGTCATGCCTCGCAGGAGGGGGCTGCCCGGGGACGCGGGTACGGCCGGGGCGGGCACGGCGGGCGACGAGCGTGACGGAGGAGCGGTCCAAACGGCGGGCACCTGCGACGGCGGCGGAACGTGACGGGAGCGCTGGGGGAGGGGCCGCGCTCCGCACGCTCGCGCCCGATCATTTACAGCGGTTTTGGGTCTTGTAGACACCGGGTGTCAGGGTTACTATCCGCATAATTATTAGGAAACTTTCCTAAAGGAAAGAGCATCCGTATGCGCCGATTAGCCTCTGTGCTGGTGGTTCTCGCCATGGCGACCGCAATGGCCGCCCTGACGGTTCCCGCCCAAGCCGCCGCCCGCCTGACCGCCGCCTTCTCCCTCACCGGCACTCAGGGCAAGTTCGTGGTGAGCAACCCCAACAGCACCGCCGTGACCGGTTGGTCGATCACTTTCGAGCTTCCGGCCGGTGTGACCGTCAGTGGTGCCCAGAATGCGACCACCTCGCAAACAGGCACCAAGGTGAAGCTGACGCCCGCCTTCTACATCAACACCGTGAAGGCGAACGGTAACACGGAGCCTTACAGCCCCACGTTCACGCTGAGCTCCGCTGTTCAGCCGACCAAGTGCACCATCAACAACGCCAACTGTGACGGCAGCGGCGACCCGCCGCCGCCGGACGCCCCCGTGACCGCGACCTACTCGGCCAGCGGGACCCGTGGCAAGTTCGTGGTCAACAACAACACCGACGCCGCGCTCAACGGCTGGTCGATCACTTTCGACCTGCCCGCCGGTGTCACCGCGAGCGCCGCGGACAACGGCTCGATCAGCCAGAGCGGCCGCTCGGTCACGCTGAGCCCGGCCCACTACAACACCAACGTCGCCGCGCACGGCTCGACCGAGCCCTACAGCCCGACGTTCACGATCAGCAGCGCCTCCGCCGAGCCGGAGAACTGCCGGATCAACGACATCAAGTGTGACGGCTCCGCCGACGCGGCGCCCGGTGCTCCCGGCAACCTGCGCTCGCCGGTCAAGACCACCAAGACCGTCTCGCTGGCATGGGACGCCGCGACCCCCGGAAGCCTCCCGATCGTCGGCTACCAGGTCTACAACGGCGCCAACCTCGCCGCCACGGTCACCGGGACGACCGCGACCGTCGGCAGCCTGACCCCGAACACCGAGTACACCTTCACCGTCAAGACCAAGGACAGGAAGGGCACTCTTTCTCCGGCGAGCACCGCGCTGAAGGTCACCACGAACAACGCCGGTGACGACACCCAGCCGCCGACCGCGCCCAGCAACCTGCGCAGCACCGCGAAGTCCTCCTCGACCGTCACCCTCACCTGGGGCGCCTCGACGGACAACAAGGAAGTCGCGAACTACGAGATCTACAGTGGCTCGACCCTGCTCACCACCTCGATCTCGACCACGGCCACGGTGACCGGCCTGTCGCCGTCCACCGAGTACACCTTCACCGTCAAGGCCCGCGACACCTACGACAACGTCTCGGACGCCAGCAACGCGGTGAAGGTCACCACCGACGACATCATCGGCAGCGGCTACGCGCGGGTCGGTTACTTCGTCCAGTGGGGCATCTACGGCAGGCAGTACTTCGTCCGCAACCTCGACACCACCGGCGCCGCGGCGAAGCTGACCCACCTCAACTACGCCTTCGGCAACATCGACCCGGTGAACCTGACGTGTCTGCAGGGTGTGACCAAGGGCACGACCGGCAACCCGCAGGACCCGAGCCAGGGTGACGGCTCCGGTGACGCGGACGCCGACTACGGCAGGCCGATGAGCGCGGGCCAGTCGGTCGACGGCGTAGCCGACACCGGCTGGGAGAAGCTGCGCGGCAACTTCAACCAGCTCAAGAAGCTCAAGGCGAAGTACCCGAACCTGAAGGTTCTGATCTCGCTCGGCGGCTGGACCTACTCCAAGTACTTCTCCGACGTGGCGGCCACCGACGCCTCCAGGAAGAAGTTCGTCGCCTCCTGCATCGACACCTACATCAAGGGCAACCTGCCCACCTACAACGCCGCCGGTGGCCCCGGCAGCGCCGCCGGGATCTTCGACGGCATCGACCTCGACTGGGAGTGGCCGGGTTCCGATGGTCACGCGGGCAACCACATCGGCGCCAACGACAAGCAGAACAACACCCTGCTGATCGCCGAGTTCCGCAAGCAGCTCGACGCCCTCACCACCGAGACCGGCAAGCGCTACCAGCTCACCGCGTTCACCCCCGCCGACCCGGCGAAGATCCAGGCCGGCTGGGACCTGGCCGAGGTCGCCAAGTCCATGGACATCTTCAACGTCCAGGGCTACGACTTCCACGGCTCGGGCAGCGACAACTCGTGGGAGCCGAACAGGGCCGGCCACCAGGCCAACCTGTACGCCGACGTCGACGACCCGTACAACTTCCACTTCAGCGTGGAGAACGCGGTCAAGGCCTACCTGGATGCAGGTGTGAACCCCCGCAAGATCGCCATCGGTCTCGCCTACTACGGGCGTGGCTGGCAGGGGGTCGCCGACGGTGGCAAGTCCGGTGAGTGGCAGTCGGCCACCGGCGCCGCGCCCGGCCAGTTCCAGGACGAGGCGGGCACCCGCGGGTACAGCAACCTGCTGGCCAGCGTGCCGGGATGCACCATCAAGCACGACGAGCAGGCGGTCGCGACCTACTGCTACACCGGTAACGGAGGCCAGTGGTGGACCTTCGACGACACGTGGACGATCGCCAAGAAGACCGCGTGGCTCCGCAGCAAGAACCTGCTCGGCGTGATGATCTGGGAGATGTCCGGTGACCCCGGCACCCTGACCAGCGCCGTCGACGCGGGCCTGAGATAACCACTTTCGAAGTAGCTCGATCCTGACGGGCTGTCCCCGCGACCTGCGACGCCGCGAGGGGCAGCCCGTTCCCATGCCCGGCGTTATCCGGTCCGGTTCGCGGTGACCCACAACGGTGACCGGACCGGTCAGGAATCGAGAAGCACGGGTCACGGAGCCGTACGTAGGGTAGCCGCCGTGGACATCACCACCGTCGGGCTTGAAGACGAACGGCCAACGGCGAGATCGGCATCCAGGGTGATCGGGCTGTCGATTTCCTGGCCCGGCGGGAGGTGAACGAGATGCCCGGCCGGGAGCCGATGCGCGACGACCGCCGGCCGGTTTGACGCCCTCGGTCGGGCGCGCCGCGTGGCCGAGGCTCAGCGGATCCATGGGCTGAAGCACAGCAAAGCAGCAGACATACTGCTCAAAACTGGTTAGATCGAGCAGGCGACGCCGATGGAGACCGCGGGCGGCCCCGCGTAACGGATGGAGACACTATGAGCACGGCCATGAGCACGGAGACGCAGTCGCCTACGCTGCACGTCGCCGACAGCCACGATCTGATCCGCGTGCAGGGCGCGCGCGGGAACAACCTCAAGGACGTCAGCGTCGAGATCCCCAAGCGCAGGCTGACGGTGTTCACCGGCGTCTCCGGCTCGGGCAAGAGCTCGCTGGTGTTCGGCACGATCGCCGCGGAGTCGCAGCGGATGATCAACGAGACCTACAGCGCCTTCGTGCAGGGCTTCATGCCGACGCTGGCGCGGCCCGAGGTCGACGTACTCGAAGGGCTGACGACCGCGATCATCGTCGACCAGCAGCGGATGGGGGCCAACCCCCGCTCAACGGTCGGCACCGTCACCGATGCCAACGCGATGCTGCGCATCCTCTTCAGCCGGCTCGGCCTACCGCACATCGGCTCGCCCCAGGCCTTCTCCTTCAACGTCGCCTCCATCAGCGGATCGGGCGCGGTCTCGTTCGAGCGCGGCGGGAAGAGCGTGAAGGAGCAGCGCAACTTCACCGTCACCGGCGGCATGTGCCCGCGCTGCGAGGGCATGGGCCGGGTCACCGACATCGACCTGTCCCAGCTCTACGACGACTCCAAGTCGCTCAACGAGGGTGCGCTCACGATCCCCGGCTACAGCGTGGACGGCTGGTACGGCCGGATCTTCAGCGGTTGCGGCTTCTACGACCCCGACAAGCCGATCCGCGAATACACCAAGGCCGAGCTCCACGACCTGCTCTACAAGGAGCCGACCAAGATCAAGGTCGACGGCATCAACCTGACGTACGAGGGCCTGATCCCGAAGATCCAGAAGTCGATGCTGTCCAAGGACAAGGAGGCGCTGCAGTCGCACGTCCGGGCCTTTGTGGAGCGGGCGGTGACGTTCACCTCCTGTCCCGAGTGTGGTGGCACCCGGCTCAGCGAGGCGGCCCGGTCCTCCAAGATCAAGGGGATCAGCATCGCCGACGCCTGCGCGATGCAGATCAGCGACCTGGCCGATTGGGTCCGCGGCGTCGACGATCCGTCGGTGGCGCCGCTGCTCACCACGCTGCAGCAGACTCTCGACTCGTTCACGGAGATCGGGCTGGGCTACCTCTCGCTCGACCGGCCGTCGGGCACGCTGTCGGGCGGTGAGGCGCAGCGCGTCAAGATGATCCGCCACCTCGGCTCCTCACTCACCGACGTCACCTACGTCTTCGACGAGCCGACCACGGGCCTGCACCCCCATGACATCCAGCGAATGAACGACCTGCTGCTGCGGCTACGGGACAAGGGCAACACGGTGCTCGTGGTGGAGCACAAGCCGGAGACGATCGCGATCGCCGACCACGTCGTCGACCTCGGCCCCGGCGCCGGTACGGCGGGCGGCGCAGTCTGCTTCGAGGGCACCGTCGAGGGGCTGCGGGCCAGCGGCACCGTCACCGGCCGTCATTTCGACGACCGGGCCACTGTCAAGGAGACGGTGCGGACGCCCACCGGCACGCTGGAGATCCGCGGCGCGACGGCGCACAACCTGCGCGACGTCGACGTCGACATCCCGCTCGGGGTGCTTGTCGTCGTCACCGGCGTCGCGGGCTCCGGCAAGAGCTCGCTCGTGCACGGGTCGATCCCCGCGGGTGCGGGGGTGGTGTCGATCGACCAGGGCGCGATCCGCGGCTCGCGACGGAGCAACCCGGCGACCTACACCGGACTGCTCGACCCGATCCGCAAGGCGTTCGCGAAGGCCAATGGCGTGAAGCCCGCGCTGTTCAGCGCGAACTCCGAGGGCGCCTGCCCCACCTGCAACGGCGCCGGTGTCATCTACACCGACCTGGCGATGATGGCCGGCGTCGCCACCATCTGCGAGGAGTGCGAGGGGAAGCGGTTCCAGGCATCGGTGCTGGACCACCACCTCGGCGGCCGCGACATCAGCGAGGTGCTCGCGATGTCGGTGACCGAGGCCAGGGAGTTCTTCGGCGCGGGCGAGGCACGCACGCCGGCCGCGCACGCCATCCTCGGCCGGCTCGCCGACGTCGGGCTCGGCTACCTCAGTCTTGGCCAGCCGCTCACCACGCTGTCCGGCGGCGAGCGGCAGCGGCTCAAGCTGGCCACCCACATGGCCGACAAGGGCGGCGTCTACGTCCTCGACGAGCCGACCACCGGCCTGCACCTCGCCGACGTCGAGCAACTGCTCGGCCTGCTCGACCGGCTCGTCGACTCCGGCAAGTCAGTCATCGTCGTCGAGCACCACCAGGCGGTCATGGCGCACGCCGACTGGATCGTCGACCTCGGCCCCGGCGCCGGCCACGACGGTGGCCAGATCGTCTTCGAGGGCACCCCCGCCGACCTCGTCGCCGCCCGCTCCACCCTCACCGGCGAGCACCTCGCGGCCTACGTCGGCGCCTGACCGAGGTCCTCGCGGACACCGTGGGACGAGTCCTCTCAGCTGTTTCGGCTCGTCCCACCCGGCCGGCAGAAACGGGAGCCAACGAGAGGGGAAGGCGCGGTCGCGGGCCCGTACGGCCGGTCGATCGGCGACGGCTTGCCATTCACGCTACGGCCAGGCGGTGTGCGTGGCCTCTCCGTTCCTGACCGGCCGCATGAAGATCTTGGAGACGCAGGCCGGGACGCCCGCGTCCTGGTCGTGACCGCGCGCCCGGTACGCGCTCGGGCTCTCGCCGACCAGCTCGGTGAACCGCGTGCTGAACGACCCCAGCGACGTACACCCGACCGCGAAGCAGACCTCCGTGACCGACAGGTCGCCGCGCCGCAGCAGCGCCTTGGCCCGCTCGATCCTGCGCGTCATCAGGTAGCTGTACGGTGTCTCGCCGAAGGCGGCGCGAAAGCTGCGCGAGAAGTGGCCGGGCGACATGTGGGCCGCCCGCGCCAGCGCCGGGACGTCGAGCGGCTCCGCGTAGTCGCGATCCATCAGGTCACGGGCCCGGCGGAGCCGAACCAGGTCCGGTAGTAGCACCCGACCAGCATCTCACGGCCTGCGTGCCCTGCGGCGGGGGCGTCGTCGCCTCCGCGCGGGGTCGCCTCATCGGTCGTAGGTCACCTCGGGGAAGCGGGAGGAGGGCTTGTCCAGCAGGTGGCCTCGGCCGCGCAGGTGCAGGTCGAAGAAGGCCGCAGGGTAGGCGCGCTGGAACGCCAGCGCCCGTGCGGTCGGAATGGTGCCGACCATCCCCTTGAGGTCTTCGGTCGACAGCCCGAGGAACGGCGCGACCAGCGGCATGAGCTGCACGTCGTCGCCGAAGGAGTTGTGCGCCGCGCCCTTCAGGGTCAGGTGGAGCCGCCACCCGCGCAGGAGCGACCAGAACTTCCGCAGTGCGGGGTTGCTCTCCATCCCCCCTTTGCCCGGTGTGTCCACCACCAGGTAGGGCCGGTCAAGCCCGGCCTCGGCGACGGGTCCGAGCGTGGCGCCGTCCAGGCCCATCCCTGCCCTGATCCGCTTGTCGGCGAACATGGCCGAGGAGGTGGTCGCCCCGCCGAGGGAGTGGCCGAACATGCCGACCCGTTTGAGGTCGAGCGCGCCGTCCAGGCCCTTGGGCAGCTTCCTGTGCTCGGCGTCCGGGTTGCGGCCCGCCGCGAGGGCGGTGATCTGGTCGAGGACGAACCGGGTGTCCTCTGCGCGCACCTTGACCGCCTTCTCGAAGTCGGACACCTCCCCGTCGGGGTTCACCTCGACCCGGTCGCCGGGGAACTGCACCACGGCCGCGTCGTAGGTGTGGTCGATCGTGACCACCAGATATCCCCGGCTGGCCAGCTCCTCGACCACACCCGTGCCGTAGGAGCGCGAGGCGTTCGCGCCGGGGGAGTACAGCACGACCGGCAGCAGGCCCGCGCGCCGGTCGACGGGCGCGCCCTCGTGAGCGTGGGTTTCGCCCAGCAGTACCTTGCCGGGCGGCACTCCGGCGTCGCGCAGGTAACGGTCCGCGGCGGCCTTGGGCATCCACGGTGCGACCGGGTAGCGATCCACCTCACGCGCCGGGTACCACAGGCTGACCATGAGCTCCCGCTTCGGCACCGAGGCCACCCACGGATCCTTCCTGGATTCGTCGACCAGGTGCAGTGAGACCGTGCCGATCCGGTGCGGTCCCGAGGGTTCCGGTACGACGAGCTTCACCGGTCCGGCATCGGCCGCCGCGACGGCTCCGACGGCCGGGACGACCGCGGCGGCGGTGGTTACGGCGGTGGCGGCCAGCAGCGCCACGGCACGGGTCATGACTCTTGTTCTGCTCATGTCCTCCACGGTTTCGTATGGCACGGGCCGGGCCATCGGGCCGAGGAAGGGAATTTCGGGTCAGCCCAGGACGCTACGGGAACGCTCCTCCACCTGGAGGAGTCACCCCACGGGATGACGTCCTTTCGAGGGATCCCCAGGCTTGGCCTGCATGGATACCGTTGGGGCGTGAACGATCGCGCTCAACGTCCCCCGGTGGTGCGACGGTTGCGCCGAGGCCACTGGGTCGCTGTGGACGCCGTGGCCGCCGTCCTGCTCACCGCAGCCTTCGGCCTCGCCACGCTCCGGGTGACGGGCCCGTCACCCGTGCTGGTGGCGGTGGCCGCCGCCTGCCTGCCCGTCGCGGTGCGCAGGTTGTGGCCGATGCCGGTGCTGTGGGGTGTGCTGGCCTCGGCGATGGTCGCGCTGCCCGCCGGGTGGGGGGAGTCCTACCTCGTGGTCGCCGTCGTCCTGTACACCGTCGCCTCACTGGAGCCGCGACAGCGGGCGGCCGGTGCCCTCGCCGCCTCCCTGGCGGGAGTCGCGCTGGCCCTGTGCCTGACCGGCGGGCCGTCGCCCTCGCAGACGCTGTCGGCGGTCATGTTCGGCTGGCTGCTGATGGGCCTGTCGTGGACGGTCGGCTACGCCGTACGGGAGCAGCGGGCACACGCCGTACGCATGGCGGAGCAGGCGGCCGCGCGTGCGGTCGCGGATGAGCGCCTGCGGATCGCCCGGGACCTGCACGACGTCGTCGCGCACAGCATGAGCCTGATCACCTTCAGGGCAGGGGTCGCCGACCTGGTCGCCGAGACGCGACCGCAGGAGGCCCGCGAGGCGCTGCGGCTCATCGAGACCACCGGCAGGGCGGCACTGGCGGAGATGCGCCACATGCTCGGCATGCTGCGCTCAGACACCGACACCGACACCGACACCGACTCCGACTCCGGCATCGGCATCGGCCCTGTTCCCGGCCCTGTTCCCGACACTGTCACCGGCACTGTCACCGGCACTGTCACCAGCCCTGTTCCCGGCTCAGCCGTCGACTCGGGCGTCGGCTTTGGCAGGCCGGGCCCCGAGCCCGTTCCCCGGCTGGACGGCCTGTCCGCGCTCTGTGCCCGCGCGGGCGTCGAGGTCGATCTGAACGTCGACCTGGGGGGCGGCCTTGGCCCCGGCCGGGACGTGGCGCTGCCCGAGGGAGTGGAGGTGACGGTCTACCGGATCGTCCAGGAGGCGCTGACGAACGTGGTCAAGCACGCGGGAGCGGCCCGCTGCCGGGTGACGGTCTCCTCGCCGGAACCCGGGGTGGTCGACGTCGAGGTGGTCGACGACGGGCCCGGCCTCTCCGGAGCGTCCCGCGACACCCGAGGGCACGGGCTCACCGGGATGGCGGAGCGGGTCATGATGTACGGCGGCGCCCTAAGCGCCGGCCCGCGCCAGGAAGGCGGTTTCAGGGTGCACGCCCGCCTGGCCGGCGAACGAGGGGGGTCACGGTGACCGAGCCGACCAGGGTGCTCGTCGCCGACGACCAGGTGTTGCTGCGCGTGGGGCTGCGCATGCTGGTTGAGACCACGTCCGACCTGGTCGTGGTCGGCGAGGCGGGCACCGGTGAGCAGGCCGTCGAGCTGACCCGCGAGCTACGGCCCGACGTGGTGCTGATGGACGTGCGCATGCCGGACACGGACGGCCTCGAGGCCACCCGGCGCATCTGCGCCGAGCGCGGCGGCGAGGTGCGTGTCGTCATCCTGACCACGTTCGACCTGGACGAGTACGTCTACGCCGCGCTGCGCGCCGGGGCCAGCGGCTTCCTCCTCAAGGACATCCCGCCGGCCGACCTGCTGGCCGCGATCCGCGTGGTCGCCTCCGGTGAGGCGCTGCTCGCCCCCACCGTCACCCGCCGCCTCATCGCCGAGTTCGCCCGGCGGACCGACCCCGACCGTCCACTCGCCCGTGAACTGTCCCGGCTGACCGGCAGGGAACGCGAGGTGCTGGTGCTGATCGCGCGCGGCCTGACCAACCCGGAGATCGCCGGGCGCCTGAGCGTCAGCCTCGCAACCGTCAAGACGCACGTGCGGCGGCTGCTCGGGAAACTGGCCGTCCATGACCGCGCCCAGCTCGTCATCGTCGCCTACGAAACGGGCCTGGTCTCCGCCTCGCCTCTCCGGCGGCCCACCGCGGGCGCGGACGGCTCCCATTCGGCGGGCCAGGCCGCCGGAACTTGAGTCGGGACTGATCGGCGCGGGCGCCGTCGTCACCCGGGACATCCCGCCCGGCGTCGTCGCCGCCGGTGCCCCGGCCAGGGTGATCCGCCACATCTAGGTGGCTGGTGTTTTTTTGATCTATCTCGCGTGGGTCTCTCCTCGTATGTCAGGGTGGTCGGTGTTGGTCACCGGGCGTGGGGATAACTTCACGGCCTGAACGGTCGGCAGATCTCCGCCGTTTACACGGCGAACTCACCCGAGAACCCTCAGCCAGGATGACCCACTTAACACCAGCCTCCTAGAGGCAGGAGCCGGGGACGGATGTGCTGGACATGCGGCCCTCGACGATGCGCCGCAGGAAGCCGCGGAACTGCGTCTGCTCGGCCGGGGTGAGGTCGGCGAGGAGATCGTCCTCGGTGGCCGTGACGGTGTGGAAGGAGTCGGCCAGGGCGCGATGACCGGCGTCGGTCATGGTGACGACGCGGGCGCGGCGGTCCTTGGGGTCGGGATGCCGTTCGATGAGCCGCTTGCCTTCGAGGCGGTCGAGGACGGGAATCAGGGTGCTCTTGTCGAGGCCGGCCTTGGCCGCGATGGCGAGCTGGGTGGGGACCCCGGCGTCGATGACGTTGAGGACGACATGCTCGCGGACCCCGAGGCCGAGCTCGGCCAGGCGCTGCTCCTGGGTCTCCCTGGTGACATGGGCGACGATCGACAGCAACAGGCTGAGGTTCTCGTGCGGTGGGCGCGACGACATATCCCTCCCTTCACCCTGACAGGTTGACGTGAGATGTTCTCAGTCTAGACGATTTTGACGGTGCCAGACGATTTGGCGTCCGTCGGCGGCGAGTCGCCCGGTTCGATGTAGCGGTCACGCGCGGAGGCCAGCCCCGCGAGCAGTTGCGGCACGAGCAGGGCCAGGAGGACGGCCACGGTGGGGGTCCACGAGCCGGTGACCTCGCGCAGGATGCCCACGGCGAGCGGGCCGAGCCCGGCGATGACGTATCCGAAGGACTGGACCATGGTCGACAGGTCTGTGGCGCCGTCGCTGGTGCGGGTGCGTAGAGCGATCATGGCGAGGCCCAGGGGGAAGGCCGCCCCCATGCCCAGGCCGATCAGGACAGCCCACAGATAGGGCGCCGCGGTGGGGGCGATCAGCAGCCCGGTCAGTCCGGCCGCGGTCAGCGTGGTGAGCGCGGCCACCCACCACCGCTGGTCCCGGCGTCGGCTCGCGACCGCGGGCAGGACGAGTGTCACCGGAGTGGCCACGACGGTGGCGATCGAGAGCAGTCCTCCGGCGGTGGACAGGCTCAGGCCATGGGCGGTGTAGATCGACGGCAGCCAGGCGAGGACGGTGTGATAGGTCAGCGAGAGCAGCCCCATGAAGAGGGTGAACTTCCAGGCCAGGCCGTTGCGCAACAGCGATGACACGCCTCCGCCCGCGGTTCTGGGGCCGGATCGAGTCCCCGGTCGGGCATGGCGGGCCTGCGGCAGCCATACGATCAGCGCGAGGACGGTGGGGACGATCCAGACTCCGAGCGCTCCGCGCCAGTCCAGTCCAATGGCCGCACCGAGGGGAACGGTCGTGCCCGCGGCCAGGGACGCGGCTGCCGACAGCGAGGTGGTGTAAAGGCCGGTCATCAGCCCGATTCTGTGCGGGAAGTCTCGCTTGACCAGGGCCGGGAGCAGCACGTTGGCGATCGCGATCCCGCAGCTCAGGATGATCGTCCCGATGAACAGCAGTGTCTGCGACCCCACCAGCCTTATCGCGGCACCGGCGATGAGGAGCAGCAGGGCGACGAGCAGCGTGCGTTCGATGCCGGTACGGCGGGCCAGGAGGGGCGCCAGCGGGGCGCCGAGTCCGAAGACGATCACGGGCAGGGCGTTGAGCAGACCGGCGCCGGTGGCCGAGAGGCCCAGCCCGGCGTGGAGCTGGTCCAGCACGGTCGCCACGCTCGCGAGGGCGGGGCGCAGGTTCGCGGCGATCAGCACGATCCCGCCGCCCAGCAGGATCATGGAGCCGGAAGCTCGCAGGCTTCGAGGGGGCACTGGAGACTCCTTGTCTTTCCGGTTGTCATTCCGGGAATGACGGAAGGTGACCCCGCCCCCGTGGTGGGCGGGCGCGGGGTCGTCGGGTGGGACTATCGTGATCAGGCGAAGAACTCGGTGAGCAGCCGGATGACCGTTTCCGGCTGCTCCTCCGGCAGGTAGTGGCCGCTGTCCTTGACCTCGACCACCTGCACGTCGGTCCCCTTGCCCGGCAGTACCGAGGCGAGGTAGGGGTGGTTGCTGTGGTCGCCGCCCAGCGCGAGGATCGGCACGGTCAGCGGCCCGTATCCCTTCTCGTCCTCGATGTCCCGCATGAACGCCTGGTACCAGGCGTTGCCCGCCCGGATCGCGTCCTGGCTGGAGTAGGCCCGAGCGTAGATCTCACGGTCGCGTTCGCCGATCGAGGCCGCGTCCAGGAGCAGGTAGTCGAAGAGTGTGTCGATCAGCTCCCGTTCGCGACCGGCGAGCAACTTCTCGGGCAGCCCGCGGACCTGATTGACGGCGAACCACCACAGATAGGCGCGGGAGCCGGCCAGGAAGTCGCCGTCGACGTGCTGGTCGGACTGCGGTAGCAGGGTCAGTCCGTACAGCGTCTCGTCGGGATGGTGCACATCCAGCAGGGCGATCTTCTCGACGACGTCGGGGTGGTTGGCGGCGAGGGACTGGGCGACCATGGCCCCGATGTCGTGCCCGGCCACGTAGACCTTCTCGTCCCCGAGGTGCCGCACCAGCTCCCGGATGTCGCGGGCCATGGTCTTCTTGTCGTATCCGGTCTCGGGCTTGGCCGAGCCGCCCATTCCCCGCAGGTCCACGGCGACCACCCGGTAGTGGCGCGCGAGCTCGGGCATGATCTTGTGGAACTGCCACCAGGTCTGCGGCCATCCGCCAAGCAGCACCAGCGTGGCGCCGTGCCCGCCCACCACATGGTGCAGGCGGACCCCGTTGACCTCCGCGTACCGGCTGGAGAAGTCGCCCTCCAGCGAGGCGGCCAGGGCGGCGTCGGACAGGTGTTCCAGCATGATGTCCCAATCTTCTTAAGGGAGAATTTCTTGATTGAGAACATATGTCCTCAAATGTTCTCAAGTCAAATTAAATGAGATGAGAACATTGGCGGAGGAGTGCGCGAGGCGCTCGCGGGGGTGGCGAGAGCCCGGTGAGGCTACGCGAGGTCATGACCTGGGCGGATGGCACAGCCGATGAGCGGGGGCCGGTCTCCCTACCGCCGGGGTCGAGTCCGCCGAGCTGGCAGAAGAGCTCGGCGTCGAGGGTGAGGCGGCGCGGCGGACACTCGGCTCCCTGCTCGCCAAGGGGCTGGCGCGGGCCGTACCAGGGGAGCCGGACAGGTTCACCGCCGTCGCGCCCGACGTGGCGCTCGTGGCGCGGCTGCATCGGCCTCACCACGTCGGGCAGCCCGCTCGACTCCGACCACCTAGAGGTCCAGGGGCGGGCCGTCGGTCGCTCCTGCCCCGCTTGAACCGTTTGGAACGGGCGGGTGAGGTGCCGCAGGGCCGGAGGCGGCCAGGGCTGTCAGGTCCGCGCACCGCGCGGGAGTTCTACCGGTTCCGGCCATCCGGCAGGCCGGACAGGCCGGGCGCGGACAGATGGAGGACCTCGTATCGCTCGGTTGTCTCCTCCTCCCGCGGGACGGCGTCCTGCCACAGGACGAACCGCAGCAACCGCCAGTGGTAGGGGTCGACGGCCAGTGCGGCGGTGTGGACGCCCCCGTGCCGGGCCAGGGCGTGAAGCTCCTCGACCTCCTCGCCGATCCGCGTCGTCAGGCCCAGGCCGGTGGTGTCCGGGTCGGCCGGAAGCGGGGTGAGACGGCGGGAGGCGGCTCTGGGGGCCGCGGCGCGGGCCGGGCCGGCCACGGCGGCCACGCCGGTCCAGTGATGGGCGGCGGGACGGCCGAAGTCGCGGATGATGCCCTGGAATCCGCCGCCGCCGACCAGGAAGCGGGCCATCGCGCCGGTTTCGTGCCACAGGTAGAAAGGGCTGTACTGGTTGACCGGTGAGCCGTCGACGCCGCGTTCGCGGATGGTGTAGGCCTTCAGGCCCAGACCGGCGCGGTCGTCGAGCATGTGGCCGAAGTCGGCCACGCGCTTACGGATGATCCGCATGTCGTAGTCGGCGGGCAGGGTGATCTCGTACTGGCTGGCGTACACGGTTGCGCCGTCCTTCCGGTCGTGCTCGTCAGACGGCCGGGTGCCCGGCGTCGGCGGCGTGCCCCGCGAGCAGCCCGAGGAGCCCGGTGAGGGCCTGGTCGAACGGCTCGGCCGAACCGGCCGCGCGCGCCAGCACGTAGCCGCCCTGGAGCGTCGCGACGAGGGTGGCGGCCGTGGTGACCGGGTCGAGGCCGTCGTCCAGCTCGCCGCGTGCGCGCCCCTCCGCCAGAATCTCGGCGAGACGGCGGCGCAGCCAGGCGAAGGTCTCCTCGACCGGCCGGCGCAGCACCGGGTCGGCCATGACGTCCGGATCCTGGGTGAGCCTGCCGATCGGGCAGCCCCTGAGGACGTCGCGTTCGCGCAGCAGATAGGCGGTGATCCGCTCGACGGCCGTGCCCGGGGCGGTGAACTGCGTCTCGGCCTTGGCGCGCATCTCCTCCGCGGTGCGCTGGATCGCGGCGAGGGCGAGGCCGGGCTTGCCGCTGAAGTGGTGGTACATGCTTCCCTGTCCGGCGCCGGCCCGCTCCTGGATGGCCTTGGGGCTGGTGCCGACGTAACCGCGTTCCCACAGGAGTTCACGAGTGCTCTCGATGAGGTGCTCCGACGTGCTCATGCGATGAGTGTACATACTAGTAGGTACAGAAGTTCCCAGGGTGTCCCGTCGTCAACGACGGAACGGCCCGTCATCTGCTCAGCGGCCGTAGTCCTTCAGGGTGATGGCGCTCGCGGTCTTCCTGACGCCCTTGGCGATCAGGCCCTTCCACGGCACGTAGGGCAGGAGCTTGTAGTTCTGGTTCATGAACCAGGCCACGAACCGGTTGTCGGGCACCATCCACTTGCCCACTCCCTCGCCTGACTTCTGGCATCCGGTGGCGTAGTCCCGCATGGCCTCCTCGTATCGGGCGAAGCCCGTACGGTGGTCGCCACCCGCCGCCGCCAGCTCCCCGGCCAGGACGTAGGCGCCGACCATGGCCAGCCCGGTGCCCATGCCCGACAGCGGCGAGGCGCAGCAGGCGGCGTCCCCGAGCAGTGCGACCCGGCCTCGTGACCAGCTGTCCAGGTGGACCTGGCTGATGGAGTCGAAGTAGAAGTCCGGCGCCTCCCACATGGCCTCCATCAGCCGGGGGGTCTCCCAGCCGTTCCCGGCGAACGCCTCCGCGAGGAGCTTCTTCTGCTGCCCGATGTCGCGGCGGTCGTAGTCCAGCGGCGGCGAGCCGAAGTAGAACATGGCCTTGGCCTCGGTGTTGTTCCTGGCGCTGTAGACGCCGACGACCTTGCCGGGGGTGTTGTACAGATGCCCCGTGTGGTCGAGCCCGAGGTGGTTGGCGGTGGTGAAGATCGCGCAGTACAGGCCCATCTCCTTCACGAACCCCGACTCGGGGCCGAACGTGAGCGCCCTGACGTTGGAGTGCAGCCCGTCGGCCCCCACGACCAGGTCGAACCTGCGCGGCGCCCCCCGCTCGAAGGTGACCCGCACGC
Source organism: Streptosporangium sp. NPDC051023 (assembly GCF_040689595.1). Lineage (NCBI taxonomy): Bacteria > Bacillati > Actinomycetota > Actinomycetes > Streptosporangiales > Streptosporangiaceae > Streptosporangium > Streptosporangium sp. NPDC051023. The sequence continues at coordinate 67,710 of NZ_JBFBCE010000019.1, forward strand.
CGTCCTCCTCCTCGGTGATGGAGGTGATGGAGTCGTCGAAGACATACTCGACGTGCTCCTCGGTCGCCTCGTGGAGGATGCGGGCCAGATCGCCGCGCAGGATCTCGACGTCCCCGCTGAAAATGTCGGCGGGCATGCCGGCGATCTTCTTGCCCGCCTCGTTGACGTACGACATCGCACCCATGTTCGTCTGCTCGCGCTGGACGTCGGCCAGGATGCCCATCCGTTCGAGCACGGTGAGGTGCGCCTCGCCCCGGAAGTCGACCGCGTAGCCACCGTCGCGGAGGGCGGGCACCCGCTCGACCAGCGTGGGGGTGAAACCGTGGCGGTGCAGCCAGTAGGCCAGCGCCGGGCCCGCGATGCCGGCCCCCGAGATCAGGACGTTCTTGTTCTTGAGACGCGATGTGGTGTTCATGTCGACGAGCCTGCCCGAGGGCGCTCACCGCCCTCTCACCGCGTGCTCACCGCCTCGGGGGCGCACGGTGTGAGCCTTCCGCCACCTCCCGCGCGGCGGGTGCCGCCGGTCACGGGCCCGCGGGGCGGGCGGGGAGGAGGCCGGGAGCGAGGGAGGACGACGGGTGGGGGAGCGGGGGAGAAGACCGGGAGGAACAGGGGAGAGCGGGAGGGCTCAGGGGCGGCCGATGATGCCGTAGTCGGCGATGGCGCTGATCGGTGACTCCTGGATGACGTGCTCCGGCACACCGGCCAGGCGGAGCGCGTCCTCCGGGGACAACCGGACGCCCCGGCGGTGCGCGGCGGCGTAGTGCGCGTCGCCCAGGGTCGCCCGGGCGGCGGCGGCCGTACGGGAGACGCCGAGGTCGTCCTCGACGAGCACGCCCCGCAGCGTGGTGGCCGCGCCGAGCAGCAGGGCCGCCGTCCCGGCATCGCCCTCCAGCAGCGTGATCCCCGCCAGGGCCTCGACCGCGCGGACGCTCTCGGTGATCGCTCCCATGGTCACCGTGACCTCGACGGCCCGCCGGTACAGGGACCTGGCCTCCTCCAGGTCGCCGGACGTTTCGGCGATCTTGCCGAGCCCGAAGAGGGCGCCCGTCCGGCCTCCCGCAGTCCTCACCCAGTGCGCCTCGAACCGCTCCAGCGCCTGCTCGTACAGCAGCCTGGCCCCGTCCAGGTCACCCTCGAGGCGCGCGATGTCACCGAGACCGCGCATCGCGGCGGCCAGGTAGGTGAGACTGCCCGCGCGGCGCGCGAGCTCCGCCGCCCTCTCGTAGTCGGCCCGAGCCCGGGCCAGAGCGGTACCCGCGGGATCGTCGCGGGCGGGCCCAGCTTGGGAGGGCGGGGCCTTGGGCGGCACCGCCTGGGCGGTGCGGACGTGGTAGTCGGCCCGGTTGCAGAGCAGGTCGAGAAGGTCCTCGGTCGCGCCGAGCTCCTCGGTGAGGGCGAGGGCCTCGTCGGTCAGCAGGATCGCCTTCTCCGGGTCGCCGCACATGGCGGCCAGACCGGCGAGCGCGTCCAGGGTCAGCGCCGTCCCCCAGCGCTCGCCCAGCGTCCTGAAGGCGCCGACGGCCGAGGCGAACTCGTGCTCGGCCAGCGCGGGCTCTCCGCCCGCGAGCTGAGGGTAGCCCCACAGCAGGTGGACGACCGCCCTCTCCCACGGGTCGGACGAGGCCCGCCCTCTGGCGATCACCGAGAGCGCGACTCCCGGGTCCCCGGCACCGGCGTTGATCATCGGCCAGAGGAAGGTGACGACCGGGTAGCGGTGCGGCTGGTCCGGGTCCGCGACGATCGACTCGGCCGTGAGCCGGTGGCGCTCCCACGCCTCCTGGCCGATGTCGCTCGCCGCCGCGGCCAGGGCGCACAGGACATATTCGTCCCCGAGTCCCGGGGGCGGTGTCCCGCCGATCAGGTCCAGGAGCGCGACCGCCTGTGCCGTCGCCGCGGTACGCATGCCGCGCATCCAGAAATATGACGACAACGAGGCGAGCAGCCCGAGGGCCGTCTTGACCTCCCCCGCCTCGACGGCCCCGCGCAGCGCCGCCTGGAGGTTTTCGTGCTCCCCGGCGAGGAGGCGCAGCCACCGGAGCTGCTCCGCGCGCCGCAGATGGGAGTCGGCCGAGCGCGCCAGCTCCAGGAAGTGGCCGGCGTGCGCCTGCCGCAGGCTCTCCGTCTCCCCGGCGGCGGCCAGTTGCTCCACGCAGTAGGCGTGGATGGTGTCGAGCATGCGGTAGCGCCCGCCGCCGACCTCGACCAGAGACTTGTCGACGAGCGCGTCCAGCACGTCCTCGGCGTCGGGAACCGCGCAGACCCGCGCAGCCGCCTCCGCGGTCGCCCCACCGGAGAAGACCGTCATGCGCCTGGCCATCACCTGCTCGGCCTCCGACAGCAGGTCCCAGCTCCACGCCACGACCGCGCGCAGCGTCTGGTGCCTCGCCTCCGCCGTACGGCTGCCGCGAGACAGCAGCCGGAACCGGTCATCGAGGCGGGCGGCGAGCTCGGGGGCGTCGTGGGTGCGCATCCGTGCCGCGGCCAGCTCGATGGCCAGCGGCAGGCCGTCGAGCGCCTGGCAGATGTGTCGTACGGCCTCTGCGTCCCCATCGTCCATGACGAGGCCGGGCCGTACGGCCAGGGCCCGGTCGGCGAAGAGTCGTGCGGCGGAGGACGGGGCGAGCGGGCGGACCGGCCACAGGTTCTCGCCGGTGATGCCCAGCGGCTCCCGGCTCGTAGCCAGGACCCGCAGCCCGGGGCAGCCCGCGAGCAGTCGTTCGGTCAGTGCCGCGGCGTCCTCGACGAGGTGCTCGCAGTTGTCGAGGACGAGCAGCAGCGACGACCGGTCGGCCAGCGCCGCGATCAGCCGCGCGGTGGGCGTCGCCTCGGTGGGCGCGGCCATGAGCCCGCTCTCGCGGAGGCCGAGCGCGCCCAGCAGCGTCTGCGGTAGCCCCCGTCCGTCGCGCAGCGGAGCCAGCTCGACGAAGCAGACGTCCGGCATGCGGCTCGCGATCTCGATCGAGAGACGGGTCTTGCCCGCGCCCCCGGGACCGAGCAGGGTGACCAGGCGCGCGCTGCCGAGCAGCTCGGTGACCCTGGCCAGATCCTCGGTGCGGCCGACGAAGCTGGTCAGCTGCGCGGGTGGCGCCGACGGCTCGAAGGGACGCTCTCCCAGGAGCAGCTCCCGGTGGAGGGCGGCGAGCTCGGCCGAAGGGTCCGCGCCGAGCTCCTCTGCCAGGAGCCGCCTGATCTCCTCGAAGGCGGCCAGGGCCTCCGCCTGCCTGCCGCCCGCCCGCAGGGCGCGCATGAGCAGGCCGCGTTGCCTCTCCCGCAGGGGGTGATGGGCGACCAGCTCCTGCAGCTCGGGCACGACGGCCCGATGCTCCCCCAGTCTGAGATCCGCCTCGATCCGGTCCTCGAGGGCGCCGAGCCTGCGCTCCTCGAGACGCAGGATCAGCGCCTGCGCCGACCCGGCCTCCGCGGCGTCGGCCAACGCCGGTCCCCGCCACAGGCCGAGGGCCTCGCGCAGGAGCGCGGCGGCTCGTTCCGGGGCCCCACTCCGCAGGGCCTGCCGCCCCTCGTCGGACAGCCGCTCGAAGCGGCGGGCGTCGACGCTTTCGGGCTCGACGGCGATCAGGTAGCCCCCCGAGGCGGCCTCGATCGCCGCCTCTCCCTTCAGGATCTGGCGGAGCCGGGAAACCTGTGATTGCAGGGCGTGCGCCGCGCCGTCCCGCGCGCCGTAGAGGTCGTCGACCAGGCGGTCGGCGGTCACCGTCTTCCCGGGCTCGGCGAGCAACAGGGTCAGCAGCGCCCGCCTGGCCGGTCCGCCGAGGGACACCTCGCTCAGGTCGTCGCGCCAGACCCGCGTGGTGCCCAGGATCCCGAATCGCACGGGACGATTCTCTCCCCTTTCCCGCGATCCCGTGTCTCCCGCGAGACTGCGGTTTCAGACCGGTCCTCCGGCACCGCCCGCTCCTCGCCGTGGCCTTCCGCCGTTTCCTGTGACCTCCAGGGTTCCATCAGGTCACCTGGGCAGGCCCAGGGTGCGCTCGGCGATGATGTTGCGCTGGATCTCGCTCGACCCGGCGTAGATGGTGTCCGCGCGACTGAACAGGTAGAGCCGCTGCAGGTCGTTCAGGTCGTACGGCGGGCCGTCCGCCAGGAGTCCCTCTCTGCCCTGCACCGCCTGGGCGAGCTCGCCCAGGCGCCGGTGCCACTCCGACCAGTAGAGCTTGCCGATCGACGCCTCGGGCCCCGGCTCGCCCGCGGACAGCGAGGTCATCGTGCGCAGCGCGTTCAGCCGCATGATCTGCAGTTCGAGCCATGACTGGATCAGCCGGTCGCGCAGCACCGGGTCGTCCGCGGCCCCGGTCCGCTTGGCGGCCTCCACTACCTTGGCGAACTCCCGCTGGAAGCCGATCTGCTGGCCGAGGGTCGAGGCACCGCGCTCGTAGCCGAGGGTGGCCATGGCGACCCGCCAGCCCTCGCCGGGGGCGCCCAGGATGTTGGCGGCGGCGGTACGGGCGCCGTCGAAGAAGACCTCGTTGAACTCACTGGTCCCGGTCATCTGGACGATGGGCCTGACCTCGACTCCCTGCTGGTCCATCGGGACCAGCAGGTAGGACAGGCCCCGGTGCCGTTGCGAGCCGGGCTCGGTCCTGGCGACCACGAAGCACCAGTCGGACACGTGGGCCAGCGAGGTCCACACCTTCTGGCCGGTGATCACCCACTCGTCGCCGTCGAGCACGGCCCTGGTCTGCACCCCGGCCAGGTCGGAGCCCGCGTTCGGCTCCGAGTACCCCTGGCACCAGAGTTCCTCGCCCCGCCGGATGGGCGGCAGAAAGCGCCGCTTCTGTTCCTCGGTGCCGTACTCGAGGATGGTCGGCCCGATCAGGCCCTCGCCGATGTGCCCGACCCTGGCCGGGGCCTGCGCGAGGGCGTACTCCTCGTGGAAGGCGACCTGCTCCTCCAGGGTCGCGTCGCGCCCGCCGTACTCCCTCGGCCAGCCGAGGCAGGTCCATCCGGCCTCGCCGAGCCGTCGCTCCCAGGCCAGGCGCACCTCGTGGCCCTCGTGCTCGCGCCCGGGGCCGCCCAGACCGCGGGCGTGTGAGAACTCGCCGTCCAGGTGCTCCCTGAGCCAGGAGCGGATCTCTTCGCGTAGCGTCGTCATGACGGGAACCCTCCGTAGCCGCCACGGAAGAACGACGGCGGGCCGTTCGGCCGTGGACCCCGGAATGATTGCAGCCGTCTGACCGCTCACGCCTGGTCTGTCCCGATGGGTGGAAGGCCGTGGCCCGATCGGCTCTCGGCCGTACGGCCCGCGCCCGCGACGACGGCGGGCGGGCTCTCGGTGATCCGAGGTGGAGACGCGTCCTGGCGGGCGTGGGGGACCCGCCAGGACGCGCTCCTTCCCGGCACGGCGGCGCGAGGACCCCGGCGAGGGTTGGGGTCCTCGAACCGGCTACTCGCGCCGGGAGCCGGTGAGGGGAGAGACGTGGCCCCGTGGGGCGTTCCTCTCCCCGAAGGGGGTGCCGCCGGAGATCGGCCCGCGGTGGTGCCGGGAGATGAGGCGTGCCGCCCCGGCCGGGTCGTCGGCCGGATGACAGGCCCCACGGCCCTTCTCATTCCAGACAAAAAGCCCGTTTCTGCACCACACGGTCAGATCTATCAGTACCGAAAGCACGGACATGCCGTTCCCGTTGCTCTGGTAGGTGTGGGTGAATCCGTGGCGATGCAACGCGTAGCGCAGTAAACGCGTTGCCTCGCGGGGATCGCGCCAGGGCACGTACAGCGCACCCGTGCGGATCGACAGCACCGGCATCCACCCCCTCGCCGACCTTTCGATGGATTTGTACCAACGATTGGATGATGCGGGTATCGAGAGGTTGGGTCAAGAGGCTGTTCCCCGGTAAAACCAGATCGTCTAGTTTTGTTGGCACAAAGGGGACTAAATGGCGCGGTCAACGCTGTATCAGTTGGTGGCCTCCGAACTTCGGAGGACCATCTACTCCGGTGCGCTCCGACCGGGTGATCAGCTGCCGACCGAAGTCGAACTTATGGCCGCCCACCAGGTGAGCCGTAACACCGTCCGGCTCGCTCTCGGTGAGCTGGTCAACGAGGGTCTGATCACCCGCACCCCGCGCAGGGGCACCGTGGTCAGGGAGCGCCGCCCGCTGCTCATCCACCCCCAGCGGGAGCTCCAGCCCCAGCCCGAGGAGACCAGGGAGGCCTTCGCCTGGGCGGTCTCCCAGGAGGGCCGGGTGCCGAGCCAGAACATCGAGGTCTCGATCGTGCAGCCCGCCGAGGAGATCGCCAGCAGGCTGGAGCTGGCCGACGACGAGTTCGCCGTGGTCCGCCGCAGGCTGCGGTTCGTCGACGGCCAGCCGTACAACACCAACGACTCCTACTTCCCGCTGTCCCTGGTCGCCGACTCCGAGATCGCTCGCCCCGGCGACATCACGCGCGGTGCCAACAAGGTGCTGGCCGAGCTGGGCCATCCCCAGGTCCGCATGGTGGACGACATCTGGGCCAGGATGCCTAACAGCTCCGAGACCGACCGCCTCCAGCTCCAGTCGGGCACGCCGGTCGTCGTCTACGTCCGGGTCGGCTACGACGAGAGCGACACCCCGGTCCGTGTCGCCGTCTCCGTGCTCCCCGCGGACAAGCACCTGATCAGGTACGAGCTGGAAAGCCGTTGACGTTTCCGTGACCGCCCTGCCGGGCCGGCCCCCTTCACGTCCGCGTCGCGGGCGTCTGCTGGGCCGCGCTCGCAGGCCGGATAGGCGCGGGCCTTTCTCCCCGCCCCCCTCAGACCCCTAGGCATTCGCCTGGGCCGGCATGGATGCCGTGCGCCGTTGCACGGTTACTCTCCGTGTCATTTCACACACCCTGTGCAACGAAGGGATCAATCATGCACTCGAACACCGCCAGCCCCGTCACCGCGCGTCCGCTCATGCTGCGCTCCGCGACCGCCGACGACCTCCAGGAAGTGCTCGCGCTCCTCGCGGAGACCGCGGACTGGCTGAACGGCAGAGGCGTACGGCAGTGGCCCGCGGGTGGCTTCCCCGCCGAGCGGATCGCCCCGCTGATCGAGATGGGTGACATGTACCTGCTGACCGGACGGGAGGGCGTCGTGGCCACCATCGCCCTCGATGGCCACGCCGACCCCGAGTTCTGGGGCGCGCGGGACCTGCCGGGCTCCGCCCTCTACGTGCACAAACTGTCCGTTGCGCGTGGCCAGTCCGGTCTCGGTCTCGGCCAGGCGCTGCTCGACTGGGCGGGCCTGCGCGTGCTGGCGATGGGAAGGCGCTGGCTCAGGCTTGACTGCTCCAAGGACAACGCGAGACTTCAGGACTACTATCGGGGACAGCGTTTCACCCACCTGCGCACGGTCGACCTGCCGCACCGCGCTTCCGGGGCGTTGTTCCAGCGGGCCGGAGGGCTGCGCGGCGGCGCCTTCGGGACCGCGCTGCCGTTCGTCGACCGGCGTGATCTGTCGGCGGAGCGCGGCGGGCCGCTCTCCGGACGCGATGGGAGGCGGGCCGAGCGTCACGGTTCACCCGTGGGCAGCCGCGAGTCCTCCGTGGCCGAACATGTCTGAACCACGGCGATCCCAGGACAAAGTCATCCGATAGCCTCACCCCATGACCGGATCCTTGCTTGAGGTGATCGCGCTCGACGTGCGTGACGCCGTCGCGGCTGAAGAGGGCGGTGCCGACCGCCTTGAGATCGTCGCCGACATGGCGTCCGACGGGCTCACCCCGGCGGCGGAGACGGTCGCGGCGATCTCCAAGGAGTGCGCGCTGCCGCAGATGGTGATGTTGCGGGGCGAGGCCTCGTTCCTGGCCGGGCCCGAGTCGCTCGAGAGCCTTCGGCGTGACGCCAAGGCCCTCGCGGAGGCGGGCGCGGCCGGGTTCGTGTTCGGCTTCCTCGATCGGGCGGGGGCGGTCGACCTCGCCGCGACCGAGGCGCTCATCCACGCCGTCGCCCCGCTGCCCTGGACCTTCCACCGGGCGGTCGACCACGCGGCCGACATCCAGGCGGGGTGGCGGGCTGTACGGCTGCTGCCCAACCTCGCGACCGTGCTCACCTCGGGCGCGCCGGGCGGCGTCGCGGACGGCCTGCGGGTGCTCAAGACCCGGTGCGAGGCGGGAGACGGCCCACTGATCATGGCGGGTGGCGGGCTCAAACCCGGGCATGTCCCGGCGCTGCTGGAGTACGGCGTGCGTGCCTTCCACATCGGCAGCGCCGTACGGGCCTCGTGGTCGGAGCCGGTCGAGGCCCGCAGGGTCCGCGAGTGGCGCGCCCTGATCGACTGACGTCCCCGGGGGCGTCGCCGCCCTCCCGTCGCTCCAAGGTCCCGGGAGCGGTACCGGCCACGGCCGCCGCCGCTCCCGGGGCCGAGCGGGCCGGGTGGGTGCGGCTCAGGCATCCCCTGGGTCCCTGAGATCCCCAAGGTCCCCAAGAGCGAGGTCGGCGCGGCGCAGGGCCGTGACCAGCGTCCTGATCGTGGCGGGCTCGTCCATCACGCCGTTCTCGCCGGGACGCCCCTCCTGCCACGCGCGGACCCGGTTGAGATACCTGCTCCGGTTGGCCAGGTGGAAGCCGTGGACCGCGAGATAACGGCTGACCAGATGCGAGGGGTGCATGTCCCATCCCTGGTAGAAGCCGTTGTTCAGGGAGTGCCTGATCAGGGTCATGTGGCGCTGCCACAGCCCCTGCACGGCGTACCTGTCGTCGGACTCGGGAGAGGCGGCCAGCGAGCCGTCGGACAGCTCGACCCCGGTTCCGGCGAACACCGTCTGCATGACGTGCCTGGCGTGGTCGCAGGCGGGATGGTCGAGCCGCTGCTGCTCCGGCGGCAGACCGCAGCTCGCGGTGTAGTCGAAGACGCCGAAGTGCGCGGCGGCCAGCCTGCCGCCCAGCCAGGGGACCAGGTCCGTGTCGAGGAACCTGACCGTCTGGGGGCCTCGACCTGCATCTCGAACCTGAGCGTGCCCTCCTCGAGGCCGAGCCCTCCCTCGAGTGCCTTCAGGCAGTCGGCGAACTGCCCGAGATAGGCCCGCATCAGCACTTTCGGGAAAGTGGCCACGAATCCGGGGGGCAGCTGCCCGGCGCGCTCGACCACCCCGGTCAGGAAAACGTCCAGCGTCCTGACGCTCCGGCCGGGGTCGCCGTCGGCGAACGACTTCACCCGCAGGCCCCACCGGCGCGGGAGCGTCCCGTCGACGTGCATGGTCGCGACCGCCTCCGCGGCTCGTACGGCGTGCTCGTCCTCCTCCTCGCCGGGGCGGAAGCCGTAGCCGTCCTCGAAGTCGATCCGCAGGTCCTCGACGGGCTCTGCGTCGAGCTTCGCCGTGACCCTCTCGTGGAGGGCCTTCGAGATCGGCGAGAAGGTGTCGGAGGACCGGTTCACCTCTTTGACCCGCACGTACCTCCTGAGCATGTCCAGTGCCGTGCCGCCCCAGGCGGTGATCGTCGTCGCGTCGAAGCGGTCGGCCGGGACGTAGACGGTGTGCACCGGCTGCCATCCCGGCTCCGTCTGCGGGTATCTCGCCATCTGCTCGCGGCGCGTCTCCTCGAAGCCGGGGATCAGGGCGAGCGGATCGGCGAGCGTGACGCGCATGGTGTGCTCCCTGGAACGTGGCGGGACGTGTCGGCACGACCGCACGCGGACGTGCCGCAGCACCGCACCCTAGTACCGGCTCAGCCCGCGGTATCGGCTCAACCCCCGATGTCGGCTCAGCTCGCGGTCACCGCGGCGAGGTAGTCCCACAGACCGCTCTCCTCGCCGTGGTAGCCGACGTAGCCGTCGGGGCGGATGAGCACGAGTCCCATGCCGTAGTGCTCGCCGAGCATGCCGCCGACGTCGGCCAGGCCGCCTGTGCCGCCCGTGCCGCCCGCGCTGCCCTCCGGGACCACGAGGTGGGCGCGCACCGCGGGGCCGTACTTCGTGTTGACCTCCTCGACCAGCTCCGCGTCCGCCGTATCGAGGGCCAGCAGGGTGAGGTGCGGGCCGCGCAGGACGTCGAAGAGGCGGCCCTCGCCGAGCGTCGCGTCGGGGGCTCGCTCGCCGCCGCGCTCGCCGACGGCCAGCGAGCCGTCCCGGTAGCCGAGCAGGAGTTGCTGCGTCTCCTCATCCCTGGCGTGGGCCCCCTCCTCGCCTCGTCTGGCCCTGCCGTACAGGGCGGTGCTGATGCCGAGCACGTCCGCGGCCACCGGCAGCCGTTCCTCCTCGTAGGTGTCCAGCAGTCTCTCCGGGGCGCCGCGGAGGACGGCCGCGAGCTTCCAGCCGAGGTTGTACGCGTCCTGCACGCCGGTGTTGAGCCCTTGGCCGCCCGCGGGGGAGTGGACGTGGGCGGCGTCTCCCGCGAGAAAGACACGGCCGACGCGGAAACGCTCAGCCATGCGGATGTTCACCCGGTAGAGCGACGTCCAGGCGACGTCGGTGAGCCGGATGTCCGTGCGCCCCGACCCCTCCTCCAGGATCCGCTGGAACGACTCGGGGGACAGGTCGGGATCCTCCTCGCCGGTGTACGGCGCGGTGAACTGGAACACGTCGGTGCCGGGGAGCGGGCACAGCGCGACGCGCATCGTCCTGCTCGCCATGTCGGCCCAGGTGTGCCAGTGCCCATGGTCCAGGTCGGGGGTCCTGACGTCACCGAGGATCATGCGCTCCGTCTCGAACGTCTCGCCCTCGAAACCGACGCCGAGCCGCTTGCGCACCGTGCTCCGCCCGCCGTCCGCGCCGACCAGGTAGGCGCACCGCACCCGCTCCTCGCCGTTGAGCGTGACCGTCACCCCGTCCTCGTCCTGCTCGAAGGCGGTCACCTCGGTGCCCGGCTCGACGTGGTGGCCGAACCTGGCGAGCCGGTCGCGCAGTATCCGCTCGGTGCGCCACTGCGGCTGCATGAGCACCATCGGGTACGGCACGGCGGCCTCAGGCTCCCTGGGCTCGTGCATCCGGCCCTCCCAGACCACCTGGTCGCCCGCGTAGGCGCGGATCGGCGGGTACACCTGCCCCGTGGCGAGGATCTCGCCGATGACGCCCAGATCGTCGAAGACCTCAAGGGTGCGCGGCTGCAGGCCCTTGCCACGTGATCCCGTGGGGTTCCCGCCGGACTTCTCCACGATCCTGAAGGCGATCCCGCGCCTGGCCAGGTCGACGGCGAGCGTGAGCCCGGTCGGCCCCGCGCCGGCGATGAGCACCTGGGTTTCGTTCATGACTGCCTCCTCGGTGGTTACCGGGACGACCGTCCACGACCACGCTGCCAGAAGGCTGCCAGGGCACTGTCAGATCGCCACGGCGGCGTCGCCGCGCCGCGTGGCAGGGGCGGCCAGGTCGTCAGGGCAGCGGCCCAGAGCGGCTCAGGGCCGGCCCAGGGCGGGTCAGGGCAGATGCGACGGCGTCACCGGCCGCAGGCGTCGAGCATGGCGGCGAGACCGAGGAGCTTGACCCGCTCGCCACGACCCAGCGTCCTGGCCAGGGCGGCCTCCGCGGCCTCTATGGACAGCCAGTGGTCGTAGGTGACGGGGGAGACGCCCCGCGAGGCGAGGAGGGCGTCCAGGTCGTCGTGCGGCACCGGCTCGCGGCCCGCGAGGTCGGACAGCAGAGTGCGGACCGTCTCCGCGGCGTCGGACTTGTTGGTGCCGATCACACCGGTCGGGCCGCGCTTGAGCCAACCGGCCACGTACTCGCGGTCGCGGACTCGGCCCGCCTCGTTCGGCACGGTCGAGGTCGCCTCGGAGAACGGGACGCCGGGCAGCGGGACGCTCCGGTAGCCGACCGAGCGCAGGACCATGCCGACGGGGAGGGTCTCGAACTCACCGGTCCCCTCGACCCGGCCTTCGACCAGCCGGGTCCGTTCGAGCCTGAGTGCCTCGACCCGGTCCTCGCCGAGGATCTCGACGGGACGCATCCAGAACCGGACGTCCAGCCGCCGGGGGCGGCCCGCCGGGGTGCGGGCCGCCCAGCTCTGCAGCACCTCGACGTTCCCCCTGGTCTGCCGCGACGCCCCCGTCAGATCCGCGACGGACTCCTCTGGCCGCACGCACACGTCGGCGTTCGCCAGCTCGCCCAGCTCCCGCAGCTCCTTCAGGGTGAACTTGGCGTGCTCGGGGCCCCGGCGGCCGATCATGTGGATGGCCTTCACCTGGCTGGCCGCGAGGCGGGCCAGCACCTCCTCCGGCACGTCCGTCGTGCGCAGCTCCTGCGCGTCCTTGGCCAGGACACGCACCACGTCGACCGCGACGTTGCCGACGCCGACCACCGCGACCTCGGGGCTTTCGAGGGTGAAACGGTCCGCGGGCACGTCGGGATGGCCGCAGTACCAGTTCACGAAGTCGGTGGCCGCCACGCTCCCCGGCAGGTCCTCGCCGGGGATGCCCATCCGCCGGTCGACCATCGCGCCGGTGCAGTAGACCACGGCGTCATAGCAGCCGAGGAGGTCGGTGACCCCGACGTCCCTGCCCAGCTCGACGCCGCCGAGGAAGCGGACGCCTGGCAGCTCGAGCACCCGGCGCAGGTAGCCCGCGATCGACTTGATCGACGTGTGGTCGGGGGCGACGCCGTACCGCACCAGGCCGTACGGCGTGGGCAGCCGTTCCAACACGTCCACCTCGACGGCGCCGGGAGCCTGTTTCATCAGGGCCTCCGCCGTGTAGACGCCTGCGGGTCCCGATCCGACGATCGCGACTTTCAGTGACACGTCGCCCTCCTGTGTCTGTCCGGTCCGGCGTGCACGGGCCGCTCGAACCAATTCGACCCTGTCGTCTCACGGGGGGCAATGCGGCTCGGCGAACTTCTGCGGGCTTCTGCGGGTTCCGGGGCGGTCATCCCGGCAGGCCCGGCCGTACGGCGACGGCCGGGGACTGCTGGGGACCGCCGAGGACCGCCGGTTCACACGCCGGGCATGACGCCCTGCGCGCGCAGCCGGTCGAAGAACCCGCGCAGACCAGGATTGGCGGCCAGGGCCGCCGCGACCGCCTCCCGGGACCTGGAGGGCCTGCCCGCGCGGGCCAGCACGATGGCCGACCACATGAGGGGCTCGGCGTTGCCCGGCAGGAGCCCCGAGGCCCGATCAAGGGCGGCCAAGGCCTCTTCGACCTCGCCGTCGGCCGGTGCCCGATCGCCGCTGACCATGCCGGGGGTGAAGATGACGCCGATGTCGGCGTAGGCGCGGTGCAGGTCGGTGAGTCGGTGCAACTCGCCCACCGGGTCGGGGTGGTCGTCGACACGCAGGTCCACGACCACCCCGGCGACCGGCACCTCGCTCCGCTCGGCGCCGACGACGTGCAGGCTGGCCGACTGCCGTCCCCTGGCGTCCCCGCCGTGCCGCTCACCGGCACGCAGGGCGGCGAGCAGGCGGGCGGCGAGGTCTCCCCGTGCGCCGAGGAACGCCTCGGCCATGACGTGCGGGACTCCGGGGGCGGCCAGCATGTTGCCCTGCGCGGAGACGCCGGGACCGGTCACCTGCTCGGCCTCCGCGTAGCAGTGTCGTCCGGTGTGCGCGGCGACCGCGCCGGTCGCGTCGACCAGCGCCACCTGACGCTGGTGGTGGTCGGGGTCGGCCGTGAGCAGCCGGCCCAGGGCTTCTCGCGGGGAGTGTCCCGCGGCGAGCAGGCCGAGCCCGCGCGGGCCGTATCCCGGCTCGACGAAGGCCTGGGTCGCGACCGCTCCGACCCCCGCCAGGGCCCACGGTGCCAGCCGTCCGACACCGAGGAAGTGGGAGGCGACGGCGACGCCGAGCTGTCCGGTGCGCTCGTCGCGGGCGACGATGGAGTAGGTCATCGCCTATCTCCCACCGGTTCGAGCATCGGGATGACGTCCACGGCCAGGCGCTCGGCCATCAGCTCGATCGGCAGGCCGGGGGGAAAGGCCAGCGCGACCGCATCGGCTCCCGCCTCGGCCAGCTCGGCGATCCTGCGGGCGCAGTCGCCAGGCGTGCCCACGACGGCCAGCTGGTCGATCCACTCGTCGGGGATGTGGGGGATCGCCGCCTCGATGCCGAGGGCGGCGAGTCTCTCCGCCTCGTCGGCGATGCCCTGCACCTCCGTCATCGGGTTGCGGGGGCCGCTGAGCAGGTAGAGCCCGAACAGCTCGCGCAGCGCGGCCCTGGCGGCCTCGGGGTCGTCGTCGATCGCGCACAGCGCGTAGACCACCACGCGGTGCCCGGCGTCCGCCCCCGCCTCGGTCAGTCGTTCTCTGGCCCAGCGCACGTACTGCGGGCCCGCCAGAGCCGACAGTACGGTGCCGTCGGCCTCGGCCGCGGCCAGCCGCAGCGCCTTGGGGCCGCCGACCCCCGCGTACAGCGGCGGCGGGGACGCCGGGGGGTGTTCGAGCGTGATCGCACGTGCGGTGAACGAGGCGAACTCGCCGTCGAGCGGGTCACCCCGCAGCAGGGTGCGCAGCCCGCGCAGGGTGTCGCGGATCGCGCCGAGGGGCGAGCGGGGACGCAGCTCCATCGCGTCCAGCCACTCGGGCACGCCCAGGCCGACGCCCGCGCGCAGCCGTCCCGGGTGCAGACCCGCCAGGGTGGCGATCTCCATCGCCGTCACACCCGGGTGCCGGGTGGTCGCGGGGACGATGCCGATGCCGACCGGCAGCCGGGTGACGGCCAGCAGGGTCGCGGCGGTGGAGAAGGCACCGGTGAAGAAATAGTCCTCGCCGAGCCAGAGCTCGTCGAGTCCGGCGAGCTCCGCGGCGGTGGCGGCGGTGAGGATGTCCCGCGGCGACTGCGAGCTGCCCAGCACGAGGCCGAGGGAGGGGCGGGAGGAGGTCACTCACGCCTCCCGCTCGGGCAGCGGCTGCCACGGCACCCAGCCGAGCCCGCGTTCCTCGGTGGTGTCGGTGAAGCTGGGGCGGGGCTCGTCCGCGGGGGGCAGGGGGCTGATGTGGGTGTGCCACATCCGCCACTGCGGCAGCCCCTCGCCGTTGTCGCGGTGGTAGATCTCGGTGGCGCGGATCAGCAGCGTGTTCTGCGTGCCGGGGTCGGGCGCGCCGTCGGCCAGCGCGATCTCGTCGATCCTTGCCTCGCAGGCCAGCCATGCGGTGTCGCCGCGCACCTCGAGGCGCATGATGCGCACGTCGGGCTTGCCGACGAAGTCCTCGGTCGCGCGGTAGTGCTCCCAGAGGGCGACCTTCTCCCGCATGTTGAAATACGGGTGGCCGTTGAAGTTGAACATCAGGTATTCCTCGCCGGGAGAGGGGAACACCTGCGTCATGCGGGGGATGACGTAGCCGATGTTGGACTCCCACCACTCTCGGTTCAGGCGCAGGATCTCGTCGATGTCCTCACCGGGGGCGGTGCGCCTGCGGTACTCGATGTCCGTCATGCCAGGTCCTCGTTTCCCTTGTCGTTTCCGTTGTCGTTTCTGCCGGTGAACTCGGTGCCGCCGACCAGCACACCGTCCTGGTAGACCGCCTCGACGCGGCCGGCCAGGGTGGCGAAGTCGAGCGGGTCTCCGCTCACTACGGAGAAGTCGGCCCGCATCCCGGGCCGCAGCGTGCCGATCTCGTGGTCGGCGCCGAGCAGTTCCGCGGCGGCCGAGGTCGCGCTGCGCAGCACCTGGGCCCGGTCGAGACCGGCCTGGGCGAGCGCCTCGAGCTCGTCGAGGTTGCCGCCGTGCGGGGAGAAACCGGAGTCGGAGCCCATCGCGATCCGCACCCCCGCCTCCATCGCGCGGCGCAGAGTGGTCTCGTGTACCGCGACCGCCTCCCGCGCCTGAACCAGGAGGCCGGGTTCCGCCGCCGCTCCCGCCTCGGCGACGGCCAGGAACGCCCGCGCCGCGGTGAGCGTCGGCACCAGGAAGGTGCCGTGCTCGGCCATCAGCGCGATGCCCTCCTCGTCGGCGAACACGCCGTGCTCGATCGAGGCGGCCCCGGCCCGCACGGCCGCGGTTATCGCGGCGGGGCCGTGCGCGTGCGCCATCACCCGCAGGCCTGCCGCGCCCGCCTCCTCGACCAGGGCGGTGAGCTCGTCCTGGCGGAGCTGGCAGTGCCTGGGGTCGTCACGCGGGGAGCTGATCCCGCCGGAGACCGCGACCTTGATGACGTCGGCGCCCGCTCTGACCAGCTCGCGCACCACCCGGCGCAGCCCGGTCGGCCCGTCGGCCACCGGATCCGGCATGCCCGGGTAGAGCGGGAACAGCCAGCGGGCCGCCGTTCCCGACAGCCGCCAGGGGTCGGCGTGGCCGCCGGTCGGAGAGATCATCGCGATCGCCGTGCGCACCCGGGGGCCACGGACCAGGCCGTCGGCGACCGCCATCGCGATTCCGGCGTCGGCGCCGCCCGCGTCGCGCACGGTGGTGATGCCGAGGTCCAGGGTCCTGGCGAGCGTACGGCCGGTCGCCAGGAAGCGGTGTGAGAGCGGGGTGTTCATGAGCCGATGTGCGTCCAGGTGCGGCAGTGCCACGTGGGTGTGACAGTCGATCAGGCCGGGGATGATGTCGCGCCCCGACACGTCCACCACGCGCGCGCCCTGGTCGGTGTGCCCGGCGGGCGCGACCCGCCCGCCGGTGATCACCAGGTCGCGGTGCGCCGGTGGCGCGCCGGTGCCGTCGTGGACGGCCGCGCCGCGATAGATCGTCGTCACTCGCTCCTCCTGAGGTGCTCGGTCAGCAGCGCCGCCAGCGCGGCGGGGGCCTCGTACATCGGCAGGTGGCCGACTCCCGGCATGATCTCCAGCCGTGCGCCGACGGCCTGGGCGAACCAGGCGGACTCCGGCGGCGGGCAGGTGCGGTCGAGCTCGCCCACGACGACCAGCGCGGGGCAGCGAACGCCGTCCGTCCGGGGCTCGGTGTCGGTGGCCGACGCCGCCCGCCAGATCGCGATGGTCGTCGCAGCGTCGTTGCGGCTGAGATCGGCGGTCACCGCCTCGGCGTGTTCGAGGGTGGCGACCGCCGTGGTGGTGTGGCGGCGCAGAGCGGCTTCGGGGCCGAGGGCGACGATGTCCTCGATCAGGCCGCCCTCTTCGGGGTCGGCGGGGCGGAAGGCACCGCCGACGGTGACGATCGAGGCCACCAGATCCGGCCGTCGCGCCGCCAGTTCGACGGCGACGGCCGCTCCCGCGGAGGCGCCGACCAGGTGTGCCCCGCGCACGCCGAGCGAGGTCAGCACGTGCGCGGAGTCCTCGGCCCAGGCCGCGACGTCGTAGCTCTCTGACCTGGCCGACTCGCCGTGGCCGCGCAGGTCGAGGGCGATCCAGCCGCGTCCGGCGGGCAGCCGTCCCGCCAGGGGGTGCCAGCAGCGGGCCGACAGGTTGGCCGGGTGCAGGAACAGGACCGGTGTCGTGCCCGGGGCCCCGGGGCGGAACAGGACGGACAGCGGGCCCGCCGCGGTTTCGACGGTTCGCCGTTCGACGTCGCCGAGGAGACTCTGGCTGGCCAGGATGGCCTCCTGCTCGTCCGCGGGGTCGTAGCGGCGGCAGGCGACCAGGTAGGCGGCGCCGGAGACGAGCAGTCCCACGGCGAAGGCGATGTCGGCGCCGCCCAGCGCCTGGACGGCCGGACCGGTGAACAGGCCGGTGGACATGAAGGGGATCATCGCGACGAAGCCGAGCAGGTAGGCGCCGAGTCCGGCGGCGCTCCACCGGCCGTAGACGCCGTTCAGGTCGAACAGCGCCGCTATCGCGTAGCGGCCGTGCCGTACCCAGTAGTAGTCGACGAGGTTCACGGCCGACCACGGCACCAGCAGGTACAGCACGATGGTGACGAAGTCGTTGAAGGTGCCGAGGTAGGCCGCGGGCATCGCCAGCGCGATCAGGTAGGCGCACACGCCGCCCGCCACGATGCCGATCACCCTGGCTCGCACCGACAGGCGGAGATGGTGGAAGCCCGTGGTGATGCTGACCCCGGACAGCATCGCCCCGTACAGGTTGACGCCCATCAGGGCGATGGCGCTGGGCACCAGGGTGACCACGATCGCGAGCGTGCCGAAACCGGGGAAGAGCCGGTCGCCGATGTCCTGCAGGTTCGGCAGCGCGTCGGCGACCGGCACGGAGGAGGCGATGAACGAGCCGAGCGCCATCAGCCAGATCGCCGAGGCGGCGGCGCCCAGGTAGGTCCAGCCGACGACGGATCTGGTGGGGGTCGAGGCGGGCAGGTAGCGCGAGTAGTCGGAGACGAAGACCGCGTACCCGAGCTGGTATCCGGCGGCGGCCACGAACTGGACCAGGAACGCGGCCGGGGTGTCGGTGTGCGCGACGGGCTGTGGGGCGAGGTTGGTGAGCGCGAGCACGGTCAGCACGGCGAAGACCGGGATCACCAGGTAGGACAGCCGGCGCAGCACCGCGTGCAGCAGGTCGTGGCCGACGACGGCCAGCAGGGCGGCCACCACGACGATGAGCGCCCCCCACAGCAGGGGCGGCCCGGAGAGCGCCAGCGAGACGGCCTGGCCGCCCAGCACGACGCCGAACACGCTGAGCCCGATGTAGAGGAAGATCGCGGCGAGCATCGGCAGGGCGGCGCCCCTGACGCCGAACTGCGCCCTGGACTGGACCATCTGCGGCAGGCCCATGGTGGGGCCCTGGTTGGCGTGGAAGGCCATGAGGAACGCCCCGGCCAGCGCTCCCAGCGTGCCGGCTGCGATCGACCAGCCCAGGGACAGTCCTTGAGCGGGGCCGACGAACCCGACGATGACCGTCGAGACCACGAGCTGGCCGGTGAACCAGAACGGTGCCTGGTGCCAGGCCCTGCCCCGGCGTTCGGAAGGGGGGACGTAGTCGATTGAGCGGACCTCGATTGCCCCGAGGAGCCGTGAGGCTGTGACGTCGCTGGTCAAGATGGCCTCCACCGAAGAGAGCCGAAGAACGGTGAGGGAAAACTACAAAAAGAATGTAGGTTTGTCGAGGGTTCTATCCGGCTTCCGGACTAGACTCACGAGTCATGACGTACCGCACGATCAGTGAGGTCGCTGCGGCAGTGGGTGTGAGCCCGCAGACGCTGCGGGTCTGGGAGTCCCAGGGGTTACTGGTCCCCGACCGCAGCAGCGGCGGGCAACGGCGCTACACCGACGATCATCTGGCGCGGGCGATGCGCATCGCCGACCTGCGCCGCCGCCACGGCTGGAATCCCGCGGCGATCCGCACGTCGCTGGCCAGCGAGCCCGCGGCCGAGGGCGGCAGGCGCCGATGGGACAACAGTTCGATCCGCAACGCCAGGCGGGCCAGCGGGCTCACCCTCAAGGAACTGGCCGGGATGGTCGGGGTCTCGCCCGCCTACCTCGGGGCGCTCGAGCGGGGTGACAGCGGGGTCTCCACACGGCTCATCATGCGTATCGCCGATGCCCTGCTGGTGCCGCCGAGCGCGCTGGCCACCTTCCATGCCCGGGGCACGATGGTCGTGCGTCAGGAAGAGCGGGCGCGCGGCCTGTTCGAGGGCGGTGTGGTCTGGGAGGAGCTCACGCTGCCCGGCTCCAGGATGGAGTCCTCTCTGCTCACCGTGCCGCCGGGCGAGGCCAGCGGCGGCGCGTACGCCCGGCCCGGCGAGTCGTTCGCGTTCGTCCTGTCCGGGTGCCTGCGCTTCGTCATGTCCGGCGGCGAGGAGATCGTCGTGGTCGAGGGCGACTCGATCACCCTGCCCTCGCACACGTCGTTCGCCTGGGACAACCCGGGCCAGGAACCCGCGCGCGCGCTGTGGGTCGAGCAGCTGGAGAGCGGCGCGTGGGAGCAGGCCAGGGCCGCCAACATCGTCCGCTCTCCCGAGGACGCAGGGCCGTAGCGGGCGGGCGGCCGTCCTCTCCGGCTCTTGCGGTCCCTCCGGCTCTTACGGTCCTTACAGGCCCGCGGCGGCGGCCAGGCGGGCGCGGTGGGCCTGCGGCGGGCCGAAGAGCTGGGCGTCGGAGGTGGCCCGCTTGAAGTGGCGGTGCGCGCTGTGCTCCCAGGTGACGCCGATGCCCCCGTGGATCTGGATGTTCTCGCCCGAGGCGGAGAGGTAGGCCTCCGAGCAGTAGGAGCCCGCCATCGCGGCCAGCGTGGGACGTTCCCGCCCGGCGGACCGCGCCGCGGCCATGGCGGCGGAGCGGGCCGACTCGACCAGCAGGAGCAGGTCGGCGGCCTTGTGCTTGACGGCCTGGAACGAGCCGATCGGGCGGCCGAACTGGTGGCGTTCCCCGGCGTACTCGACCGCTGCCTCCAGGCAGCGGGCCGCGCCGCCGACCTGCTCGGCGGCGAGAGCGATGACGCCCAGATCCCTGACGGCCGCCCAGTCCGTGCCCTCGCCCAGGCGCAGGACCGGGACCCCGGCGAAGGTGAGCGTGCTGAGCGGGCGGCTCTGGTCCAGGGGCGTGTGCGGGGTGCGGGACGAGGGGACGGCCTCGACCAGCTCGCCGCCGACGAAGGCCAGCACCAGCTCGCCGTCCAGCGCGTAGCGGGCGGTGCCGGTGAGCCGGTCGCCGTCGAGGGTCAGCTCCGCGTCGCCGGGGAACAGGACGGTCGCGGTGACGGAGCCGTCCGCGATGCCCGGCAGCAGCCTGGCCATGGCGGCGGGGTCTCCGGCGGCCTTGATCGCCTCGACGGCCAGCACCGCGGTCTGCAGGTAGGGGTAGGGCGCCATGACGCGGCCGAGCTCCTCGCAGACGACAGCCGTCTCGGCCATGCCGCATCCGGCTCCGCCGTACTCCTCGGGGACGGCCAGGCCCGCGACGCCGAGCTCGGCGGCGAACCGGCTCCAGGGGGCGCCGGGGCGTCCGGCGAGGAAGGACCGTACGGCGTCGCGGAGATCGAGCTGATCATCGGTAAGGCTCACGGGGGCAGCATAACAAGCGACCGTTTGTTGGCTGACGCTTGGGGTATTTTGGGCATTATTGCAGGTCAGATATGCTTCACATAAGCCATGAGGAATTCGATCGGGGGATCATTGGCTTTGGTGGACTCGGACTACACGCTCGACTACGACTACCTCGCCGGTGATCGGCACGAGCGGGCCATCATGCTGCACATGGTGCTCTCGCTCCTGGTGGGCATGCTGCTCGGCGCGATCGGCGCGTTGCTCGCCTACGGGCCGCACCTGATCTACTCGATCTACGAGCCGTACGCCTACGTGCTGCTCGTGGTGGTCGTGGGACGCTCGGCGGCGGGTCTCGGCTGGGCGGCTCTGAGCAGCGCGCTGGCGACGTTCGGTCCACTCATCTCGCTGCTGGCCGCCACGATCTTCGAGTCCGGCGCGCGGTTCCTCGGCCTCGGCCCCAACGGCCCCGCGCTGACCCTCGGCAGCAACGGCCTCACAATGAACATCACAGTTCTCACACTCGCCACGTTCGGCGTGCTCGCCTACTTCACCAGGCGCCGCGACGTGTGGGGCGACCTGTCAACCGGCGTGCTGGCCGGTGTCGTCGCGATCGACGGGCTCGACAAGACCCTGCGGGGCGGCCCCGAGTACGTGGTGGGGTTCTGGCCGTGGAACACCCTGCTCGTGGCCGCGTTCGTGGCCGTGCTGCTGTTCACGCTGCGCCGGGGCCGCGCCCTGGCCTTCTCCTCGCTCGTGGCGCTGATCGTCGTCTCAGCCGCCTTCGTGTTCGCCATCGCCTTCTAGGGAGGCTGAGCCGGGCCTCAGGCCGGACAGCGGCACCCCCCGCGCGGGCTTACCCCTTATTGACCGGCGGTCCGGTCGTGCGAGTCGATAGCCTGTAGGTCACCGATCCCTGCTAGCTAGGAGTAGCCGTGCTGCTGCGCATGTCGTCGTTGTTTCTTCGAACGCTGAGGGACGACCCGGCAGACGCGGAAGTCCCGAGCCACAAGCTGCTCGTCCGCGCCGGTTATGTTCGTCGTGTCGCTCCCGGCGTCTACTCCTGGTTGCCGCTCGGCAAGAGGGTCCTGGAGAACGTCACGCGCATCGTGCGCGAGGAGATGGACCGCATGGGCGGCCAGGAGGTGCTCTTCCCCGCCCTGCTGCCCCGCGAGTACTACGAGGCCACGAACCGCTGGACGGAGTACGGCGACACGCTCTTCCGCCTCAAGGACCGCAAGGGCGCCGACTACCTTCTCGGTCCCACCCACGAGGAGATGTTCACCGACATGGTCAAGGGGGAGTACTCCTCCTACAAGGACTACCCGGTGACGCTGTACCAGATCCAGACGAAGTACCGCGACGAGGCCCGGCCCCGGGCCGGCATCCTGCGCGGCCGAGAGTTCGTCATGAAGGACTCCTACTCCTTCGACCTGGACGACGACGGTCTCAAGCGCTCCTACGAGCAGCACCGCGAGACCTACATCAGGACCTTCGACCGGCTCGGCATCACCTACAAGATCTGCTTCGCCACGTCCGGCGCGATGGGCGGCTCGGCCTCCGAGGAGTTCCTCGCCCCCGCGGAGACCGGCGAGGACACCTTCGTCGCCTGCCACCACTGCGGTTACGCCGCGAACGCCGAGGCCGTGACCACCCCCGCGCCCGCCGCGGTCACCGGGGAGCGGCCCGCCCAGCGGGTGCTCGACACCCCGGACACGCCGACCATCGAGTCGCTGGTCGCCCACGTCAACGAGCACCACGGCCTGGGCGTCACCGCGGCGCAGACGCTCAAGAACATCGTGGTCAAAGTCGCCACGCCCGGCTCCGACAAGGTGGAGACGCTGGTCGTCGGCGTCCCCGGCGACCGCGAGGTGGACTTCAAGCGGCTCGAGGCCTCCCTGGCCCCCGGCGAGCCCGCCATCTTCGAGGCCGAGGACTTCGCCAAGCACCCCGGCCTGGTCCGTGGCTACATCGGCCCGCAGGTGCTCAAGGACCTCGGTATCCGTTACCTCGTCGACCCCCGCGTGGTCGACGGCACGGCCTGGGTCACCGGCGCGAACGAGCCGGGCAAGCACGCCGCCGACGTGGTCGCGGGACGTGACTTCGTCGCCGACGGCACGATCGAGGCCGCTGAGGTCCGCGCGGGTGACGCCTGCCCCGTCTGCGGCGCGGGCCTGTTCATCGACCGGGGCATCGAGATCGGCCACATCTTCCAGCTCGGCCGCAAGTACGCCGACGCCGCGAAGCTCGACGCCCTCGGCCCCGACGGCAAGCCGATCCGCATCACCATGGGCTCCTACGGCATCGGCGTCTCCAGGGCCGTCGCGGTGCTGGCCGAGCAGAGGCACGACGAGCTCGGCCTGGTCTGGCCCCGCGAGGTCGCCCCGGCCGACGTCCACATCGTGGGCACAGGAAAGGACGGCCAGATCGAGGTCGCGACCAGGATCGCCGAGGACCTCCAGGCCCGCGGCCTGCGCGTGCTGGTCGACGACCGTCCCGGTGTCTCCCCGGGCGTGAAGTTCAAGGACGCCGAACTGCTCGGTATGCCGACGATCCTCATCATCGGCCGCGGCCTCGCCCAGGGCGTCGCCGAGCTGCGCGACCGCGCCACCGGCGTCAAGGAGGAGATCCCCATCGCCGAGGCCGTCGACCGCGTCCTGGCCGCCTGCGGCGCCTGACCTCACGCCGCCGCCCGGCCCTCCGCACGGCCTGGCCTGACCCTCGGCTCGCGGAACGAGGCGATTCACCGATGACGGTGGATCGCCTCTTCGGCGTGCCCGGCGATCACGCGCGGCCGGTCCGGAACAAGGCACGGCCGGGGATCACGCACAGCCGATCCAGGAGGTTCCTGAGGCCACCGCCGCTCGCGATACCGGCGCGGTGGACGTCTCGATCACCGTCAGCGGGAGCCGCCGCTCAGGGTTTTGCGCCAGTGGAAGCCTCCGGGGAGGTTGACGGTCAGGGTCCGCCTGCCGTCGGCGGTCCTGGTGACCCGGAAGGCGCGATTGCCCCAGCTGTGGCCGACGCCACTACGCGACAGGTTGAGACGGAACGGACCGAACTTCATCGACTTGCGGTATCCCCAGCCCATTGCTTCCTCCCTTTGCGTGGTGAGCGGGAGTTCAGCTACCCGGCTGTGTCACCGCAAACATCGGCGAGGCCGTACGGGGGCATGGAGGCGCGGCGAAGGGGACGGTCCCGGACAGGTGAGACCCGCTACGACGGCGGGGACGGTGAGGCCGGCGCGGTCGTCGTCGGGGCGGGGGAGACCGGTGCGGCGGGCATTCCGGGGAAGGCCTCGATCTCAGGGTGCAGGCCGTAGGCGCGGGCGACGCACTCCTGCATGGCCAGCGCGGCCATCCGCCGGACCGCCGCGTCCGGTGAGGCGGTCAGCTCCAGATAGGCGGCCGTCACGCCCCGCTCGACCAGGGTGGCCAGCTCGACGGCCTGGGCGGGCGTCGAGGGGGTTATCGGGAGGCGGTAGGCGGCGTCGGGCTCCGTCGGGGTGCCGCCGCCCGCGGTGATCAGCGCGCGGAGCTGGTCCCTGCGGGCGCGGTGCGCGTTGAAGGCGGCCGTCACGGTCGCGCGCAGGGCGCCGGTGGTCCTGGCGCCGATGACCCCGTAGGCATAGACGGCCGCGTGCTCGGCGGCCAGGGCCGTGCCGAGCCCCTGGCCGGCCGTCACAGCGGCCTCGACAGGGCCAGGGCGTGTGCGGCCTCGCAGGCGCCGATGGACGCGATCAGCTGGGCCAGCGCGGGAGAGATCCCGTCGAGCTGTTGCGGGCGCAGCGCGGCCGCCCTGCGCTCCAGGTCGCGCAGGCTCCTGAGGGAGATCTGCGAGCCGGACGGCGAGGGCGAGGCGGAGGCGGCGGAGGACGCGGGCGGGGAGGACGAGGTCTGGGCGGTCCCGGCCTCGTGGGGCAGCCTGCGGCGCAGCTCGGCGAGGTGGGCCTCGTGCCGCTGCCTGAAGGGCGCCAGCTTGGCGGAGCCCGCGGAGGAGTAGAGCGCGATGGTCCGCTCCTTGCCCGCGATCATCTTCCTGATCAGCGCGGTCTCCGGGTCCGGCGGTTCGGCCGTGAGGCGCCGTGACGGCTGCGGCTTCTCGGCGGCGCATCCCGCCATCGTCACGGCGGCCACTCCGAGAGCGCCGCCCCGCAACAGGGAGCGCCGGGAGACGGAACGCACGGACGACCTCCGGTTATGGATGTGGCTGCTGACGCATCTAGCATCGTACGGGCTTGGAATCGCAATCACCTCGCTTCTCGGACGGCCCTGCCGTACCGAGTGGCGCCCTTTCCACGCCCCGGTGTGGATAGGCTGGTGAACCGCAAGGGCGAGGTCCGCCCGGCTTAGATCGTGACAATGGGAGGTCGGCATGGGCAGCGCCACATCCCGCGACCGCCTGATGAAGCTTCTGGAACCTGTCGTCGGAGCCGAAGGGCTCGACTTGGAGGACGTCACGGTCACCCCGGCGGGCAAGCGGCGGTTGCTGCGTGTCGTCGTCGACCGTGACGGAGGCGTGAGCCTGGACGACGTCGCCGAGGTCAGCCTCGCCGTCTCCACGGCTCTGGACGCCGATGACGCGATGGGTGCCACGCCGTACGTGCTGGAGGTCTCCTCTCCCGGGGTCGACCGCCCGCTCACCGAGCCGCGCCACTGGCGCCGCGCGGTGAAGCGGCTGGTCAAGGCCGACCTGAGGGACGGCACCCCGGTTGAGGGCCGGATCGTCGCCACCGACGAGACCGGCATCGAGCTCGACGTCGACGGCGCGCCGCGCCGCATCGACTATGAAGACCTGGCCCGAGGACGGGTGCAGGTGGAATTCCGCCGGTTTGACGACGCCGAAGACGACGGCGAAGACGGCGACGAAGGCTAAGGGGGAGCCTCGTGGACATCGACATGAGCGTCCTGCGCAGCCTGGAGCGGGAGAAGGACATCTCCTTCGACCTGGTCGTCAAGGCGATCGAGGACGCGCTGCTGATCGCGTACTTCCGGAGTGAGGGAGCGGCGGCCAAGGCGCGCGCCGAGCTCGACAGGCAGTCCGGACACGTGACCATTTTCGCCGCCGAGCTCGACGACGAGAGCGGGGAGGTGCTCAGGGAGTTCGACGACACCCCGGGCAACTTCAGCCGCATCGCCGCGACCACCGCGAAGCAGGTCATCCTGCAGCAGCTGAGGGACGCCGAGGACGAGATCAACTTCGGTGAGTTCGCCAGCCGCGAGGGCGAGCTCGTCGCGGGCGTCATCCAGCAGGGCAAGGACCCCAGGGTCGTCCTGGTCGACCTCGGCAAGATCGAGGCGGTTCTGCCCCACAACGAGCAGGTGCCCGGCGAGGAGTACGTCCACGGCGAGCGCATCCGCTGCTACGTGGTCCAGGTCAAGAAGGGGCACAAGGGCCCGTCGGTCACGCTGTCGCGGACCCACCCCGGCCTGGTGAAGAAGCTCTTCGCCCTGGAGGTGCCGGAGATCGCCGACGGCACGGTCGAGATCGCCGCGATCGCCAGGGAGGCGGGTCACCGAACCAAGATCGCGGTTCGTTCCCGGCGTCCCGGCGTCAACGCGAAGGGCGCCTGCATCGGCCCGATGGGCTCGCGCGTGCGCAACGTCATGGCCGAGCTGCACGGCGAGAAGATCGACATCATTGACTGGTCGGAGGACCCGGCGGAGTTCGTCGGCAACGCCCTCTCGCCCGCCCGTGTCTCCCACGTCGAGGTGATCGACGCCGAGGGGCGCGCGGCCCGCGTGATCGTTCCTGACTACCAGCTCTCCCTCGCCATTGGCAAGGAGGGGCAGAACGCCCGGCTGGCCAACCGCCTCACCGGCTGGCGCATCGACATCCGTCCCGATACACAAGCGGGGGATGCGGCCGGTTCCGCAGATGCGTCCACACGGTAAGCTGGAATATGGTGGCCAGGCGGCCCCACTGAGAACGTGTGTGGGCTGCCGGGTTCGCACGGTTTCCTCCGAGCTGCTCCGCCTGGTGGTGGTCGAGGGCGTCATCGTCCCTGACCTGCGACGACGGCTCCAGGGGCGTGGTGCTTCACTGCATCCCTCCCTGAGCTGTCTCGAACTCGCCGAGCGTCGCCGAGCGTTTCCGCGCGCGTTTCGCGTCGCGGTGCCGCTTGACCTGTCGCGGGTGCGAGAACACCTGGAAGGGCTTCACGCTGAAAGGAACGGGTGACATGGTTGCCAACTGTCATGTAGGACGCCGAGTTGATGGGCTGGTCAGATAGCTATGAGCGCCTGATGAGCATGCGGCGATGAGTACGTCTACGTAACGACGGTCCGGCGGCACAGCCTCCCGGGCCGAGTAAGGGAGTGCAGTGGCGAAGGTCCGGGTATACGAGCTCGCCAAGGAGTTCGGTGTGGAGAGCAAGGTCGTCATGGCCAAGCTCCAGGAGATGGGCGAGTTCGTGCGTTCGGCGTCCTCGACTATCGAAGCACCGGTAGTCCGCAGGCTCACGGAAGCTTTGGGCGGTCCCTCGAGGGGCTCGTCCGACAGGGGCGGCAACAGGTCGCCCAGGCCGCCGCAGGCGGCCCCCCGGCCGGCAGGTGGCCAGGCCGGAAACGGCGCTCCGACGCCGTCCTCTATTCCCAAGCCGGGACCGGTTCCCAAGCCGGGGCCCAGGCCGGGGCCCGCCGCGGCACGTCCCGTGGCCCCCGCGCCGCAGGCTCCGCCGCCGGTTCCCCAGCCCCAGCAGGCACAGCCTCAGCAGCAGGCGCAGCCCCAGCCGCAGCAGCAGCCTTCACCGGTCCAGCCGCCGCGGTTCGAGGCGCCCCGTCCGGCTGCCCCCGGTCCCAAGCCGGGTCCGCGTCCCGCTCCGCGCCCGGGTCCGGCGCCTCGTCCCGAGGCGTCGCGTCCCGAGGGCAGGCCGGAAGGCCGTCAGGAGGGCCGTCCCTCGGGCGGTCCCGGTGGTGGTCAGGGCGCCAGGCCCGGTGCGGGCGCTCCCGGTGCGGGCGCGCCCAGGCCGGGACCGCGTCCGGGTCCGCGCGGCCCGCGTCCCGGGAACAACCCGTTCTCGTCGAACGCCAGCGGCATGGGCCAGGCCCGTCCGCCGCGGCCCGGTGGCCGTGACGGCGCTCCCGGTGACAGGGGCCCGCGTCCCGGTCCTCGTGAGGACCGCGGTCCCCGCGAGCAGGGACAGCGCGACAGCGCCGGTCCCCGTCCGCCCGCGGCTCGTTCCGGCCCGCCCGGATCCGCGGGCCCGCGTCCCGGGCCCGGTGCCGGTGGCCCGCGTCCCGGTGGCGGCGCGGGCGCGGGTGGTCCGCGTCCTGGCGGTCCCCGTCCCAGCCCGATGATGATGCCCCAGGGCCGTCCCGCCGGTCCCGGCGGCGGCGGTGCCGGTCGTCCCGGCGGTCCCGGTGGCGGCGGTGGCCGTCCCGGTGGTGGCGGTGGCGGTCGTCCCGGTGGCGGCGGTGGCCGTCCCGGTGGTGGCGGCGGTTTCGCCGGTCGTCCCGGTGGTGGCGGTGGCGCCGGTCGTCCCGGCACCGGAACCGGTGGTCCCGGTGGCGGTGGCGGTGGCGGCGGTTTCGCCGGTCGTCCCGGTGGCGGCGGTGGCCGCGGCCGTGGCGGCGGTACGGCGGGCGCGTTCGGCCGTCCCGGTGGACGTCCGACCCGCGGTCGCAAGTCCAAGCGTCAGCGGCGTCAAGAGTTCGACAACATGCAGGCCCCGGCGATCGGCGGCGTGCAGGCTCCCCGCGGTGGCGGTCAGACGATTCGTCTCTCGCGTGGTGCCTCCTTGGCGGACTTCGCCGACAAGATCGGTGCGAACCCGGCGTCCCTGGTGCAGATCATGCTGCACCTCGGCGAGATGGTGACCGCCACGCAGTCGGTCAACGAGGAGACGCTGCAGCTGCTGGCCGCCGAGCTGGACTACAACCTGCTCGTCGTCAGCCCGGAGGAGGAGGACCGCGAGCTTCTCGAGGCCTTCGACATCGAGTTCGGCGAGGACGAGGGCGACGAGGGCGACCTGGTCGCGCGTCCGCCGGTCGTGACCGTCATGGGTCACGTCGACCACGGTAAGACCAAGCTGCTCGACGCCATCCGGCACACCAACGAGGTGGCGCGCGAGGCGGGTGGCATCACCCAGCACATCGGTGCCTACCAGATCTCCACCGAGCACGAGGGCGAGGACCGGAGGATCACCTTCATCGACACCCCGGGTCACGAGGCGTTCACCGCCATGCGTGCCCGTGGTGCCAAGGTGACCGACATCGCCGTCCTGGTGGTCGCGGCGGACGACGGTGTGAAGCCGCAGACCATCGAGGCGCTGAACCACGCCCAGGCGGCCGACGTGCCGATCGTGGTCGCGGTCAACAAGGTCGACAAGGAGGGCGCCGACCCCAACAAGGTCAGGGCCCAGCTCACCGAGTACGGCCTGGTCGCCG
This sequence comes from Streptosporangium sp. NPDC051023, assembly GCF_040689595.1. Taxonomy (NCBI): domain Bacteria; kingdom Bacillati; phylum Actinomycetota; class Actinomycetes; order Streptosporangiales; family Streptosporangiaceae; genus Streptosporangium; species Streptosporangium sp. NPDC051023. The sequence goes on from NZ_JBFBCE010000019.1 coordinate 96,761, forward strand.
AGGAGTACGGCGGCACCACGATGTTCGTCGACATCTCCGCCAAGAACGGGACCGGCATCGAGAACCTGCTCGAGGCCATCCTGCTCACCGCGGACGCCGAGCTCGACCTGCGGGCCAACCCGACGATGGACGCCCAGGGCGTCGCCATCGAGGCGCACCTCGACAAGGGCCGCGGCCCGGTCGCGACCGTGCTGGTCCAGCGCGGCACGCTCCGTGTCGGCGACTCGATCGTCTGTGGCGAGGCCTTCGGTCGCGTCCGGGCGATGCTGGACGACAACAGCAAGCCGATCGATGAGGCCGACCCGTCGCGGCCGGTGCAGGTCCTCGGTCTGACCGCGGTGCCGGGCGCCGGTGACAACTTCATCGTCGTCACCGACGACCGGATGGCGCGCCAGATCGCCCAGCAGCGGGCGGCTCGCAAGCGCATCGCGGACATGGCCAGGTCCGGCCGTCGCCGTACCCTCGAAGAGCTCTTCAGCGAGATGGAGAAGGGCCAGGTCGACGAGCTCAAGCTCATCATCAAGGGTGACGTCTCCGGTTCGGTCGAGGCTCTGGAGGACGCGCTGCTCAAGATCGACGTCGGCGACGAGGTGCGCCTGCGGGTGCTCCACCGCGCCGTCGGTGCGATCACCGAGTACGACGTCAACCTGGCGGTCGCGGACGACAACGCCGTCATCATCGGCTTCAACGTGCGTCCCGAGGTCCGGGCGCGCGATCTGGCCGAGCGCGAGGGCGTCGACATCCGCTACTACTCGGTCATCTACCAGGCGATCGAGGAGATCGAGGCGGCCCTCAAGGGCATGCTCAAGCCCGAGTTCGAAGAGGTCCAGATGGGCACCGCCGAAGTCCGCGAGGTCTTCAAGGTGCCGAAGATCGGCAACATCGCCGGTGCGCTGGTCCGTTCGGGCACGATCGTCCGCAACAGCAAGGCGCGGCTCATCCGCGGCGGTGTCGTCATCTCCGACAACCTCACCGTCTCGTCGCTGCGCCGCTTCAAGGACGACGCGACCGAGGTCCGCGAGGGCTACGAGTGCGGTATCGGTGTCGGCTACAGCGACATCAAGATCGACGACGTCATCGAGACGTTCGAGATGCGGGAGAAGCCGCGCGTCTGACGCTCCGATCCGGCACGGGGACCGTTCGCCGGCCAAGGGAACCGCTCACGGTGTGGGCGGTTCCCGAAGCCCGCGGGCGGCCCCGCGCCGTCGGCGCACGATGACATTCGTGGCGAGTGACTGACCATGTATGTAGGTGCCCTGACATTGGACATCCTGCTCGGCGACGTTCATTCGCTGAAGCAGAAGCGCTCCGTGGTGCGTCCCATCATCGCCGAGGTGCAGCGACGGTTTCCGGGTGTGGCCGTCGCCGAGACCGGCCATCTGGACCTGCACCGTCGTACCGAGATCGGGATCGCCGTCGTCTCCGCGACCGCAGCCAACTGCGGTGCGGTGCTGGACGACTGCGAGCGCCTGGTCGCCTTCCACCCGGAGATCGAGCTGCTGTCCGCCAGACAACGGCTCTACAACGAGGACGAGGACTAGCTACAGGACGACCGGTCGCGGAGCAGGCCTTCGTGGCCGGTCGTTACTGTGAGAAGGGGGGAGCGAATATGGACGCCGCACGCGCACGTAAGATCGCCGACCGGATCCAGCAGGTCGTTGCGGAGATGCTGGAGCGTCGGATCAAGGATCCGAGGCTGGGCTTCGTGACCGTAACCGACGCGCGGATCACCAACGACCTGAGTGACGCCACGGTGTTCTACACCGTTTTCGGCTCCGAGGCGGAGCGGGCCGACTCGGCCGCGGCGCTGGAGAGCGCCAAGGGGCTCATCCGCTCGGAGGTCGGCCGTCAGACCGGACTGCGCCACACGCCGACGCTGACGTTCACCCACGACCCGCTCCCCGACACCGCCCGCCACCTGGACGGCCTGTTCGCCGAGGCCAAGGCCAGGGACGCCGAGATCGCGAAGAAGGCGGAGGGCGCGCAGCACGCCGGGGAGGCGGACCCGTACCGCAGGCCCGACGAGGACGAGGACGGCTTCGAGGACGGCGAGGAAGAGCCGTCTGAGCGCGCGGGACGCTCCGCGACGTGACGTCCGACCCGCGTGGCGGCGGTTCGGTGCCCGGTCGTGACTGGGACCGGGCCGTCGGCCTGGTCTCGTCCGCCGCCGACGTCGCGCTGGCCTGCCACATCTCGCCGGACGCGGACGCGCTCGGCTCGATGCTCGCCGTGGGGATGGCGCTGCGGGCGCGGGGCAAGCGGGTCACGGCCTCCTTCGGGGAGCGCAGGTTCCGGGTGCCCAGGCTGCTGCGCTTCATGCCGGGGCAGGACCTGCTGGTCGAGCCGGGCTCCTACCCGGCCTCGCCCGAGCTGATGATGACGTTCGACGTTCCCGTCGCCGACCGGCTCGGCGTCCTGGCCCCGAACGCGGGCAAGGCCCGGGAGCTGATCGTGGTCGACCACCACGCCTCCAACACCGGGTTCGGCACGCTCAACCTGGTCGACCCGGGGGCGGCGGCCACCGCCGTGCTCGCGGAGGAGCTGCTCGACCGGCTCGGCCTGCCGGTCGACAGGGCCGTCGCGACCTGCCTGTACGCCGGGCTGGTCACCGACACCGGTTCGTTCAGGCACTCCTCGACCACTCCCGAGGTGCACGCCATGGCCGCCAGGCTGCTGTCCACCGGGCTGAACCCGGAGGAGATCGCCAGAGAGCTGTGGGATCGCTCCCCGTTCGGTTACCTCAGGGTGCTCGGCGCCGTCCTGGACAGGGTGGTGCTGGAGCCCGCCGGACCCGGCCTGGTCTGGACGTTCGTCACCCGGGCCGACCGGGCCGCGTACGGCCTGCCGTACGACGAGGTCGAGGGGATCATCGACGTGGTCAGGCGTACCGACGAGGCGGACGTCGCCGTGGTCCTCAAGGAGGACGACGACGGGGCCTGGCAGGTCTCGACCCGCTCGAAGGGCGGGGTCGACGTCGCGCGCGTCTGCGCCGCGCTGGGCGGAGGCGGGCACGCGAAGGCGGCGGGCTTCACCTCCCATCTGCCGGTCGAGCAGACCATGGCCGACTTTCGCGCCCTCCTGTAGTCCCCGTGGAGCCCCCACGTTTCGTTTCCGGCCGCGTGTTCTCACCCGTCGAGGGCCCGCGCGGATTCCACCAGCGATCGCGGAGACCCACCGTGTTCGCGGGCTCGCTTTCCCGGCTTTTTCTCCTGGCCCTTCGACAGTCTCCTGATGAGGACTTCCCATGAGTACGGCTCGCGTCAAGCGCACCCCGCCACCGAGCGGACTGATCATCGTGGACAAGCCTGCCGAGTGGACCTCGCACGACGTTGTCGGCAAGATGCGGGGCGTCGCGGGCACCCGCAAGGTCGGTCACGCGGGCACCCTGGACCCGATGGCCACCGGGGTGCTGGTGCTCGGCGTTGAGAAGGCGACCAGGCTGCTGGGCCACCTCGCGCTCACCGAGAAGGGCTACGACGGCACGATCAGGCTCGGCCAGTCGACCAACACCGACGACGCCGAGGGGGAGATCATGGCGTCCGCGTCGGCGGCCGGGGTCGCGGACGAGGACGTCAGGAAGGGCGTCGCCGCCCTCACCGGCCGGATCATGCAGATCCCGCCTCAGGTCAGCGCCATCAAGGTGAACGGTGAGCGGGCCTACAAGCGGGCGAGGGCGGGGGAGGAGGTCGAGCTCAAGGCGCGTCCCGTCACCGTCTCCGCCTTCGAGATCACCGACATCCGCCGGGAGGGGGACCTGGTCGACGTCGACGTCTCCGTGGCCTGCTCCAGCGGCACCTACATCCGGGCGCTGGCCCGCGATCTGGGGGCTGCGCTGGGCGTCGGCGGCCATCTGACCTTCCTGCGGCGCACCCGGGTCGGGCCGTACGACCTGTCGATGGCCCGCACGATCGAGCAGCTCGCCGCCGACTGCGTCATCCTCCCCATGGCGGAGGCGGTCGCCGCCGCCTTCCCACGCCGTGACGTGAGCGAGCAGGAGGCCGGTCTCGTCGCGCACGGCGGACGGTTGCCGTCCCTGGGGCTCGGCGCGGGGCCGATCGGGGTCTTCGGCCCCGACGGCACGCTGCTCGCGCTGGTTGAGGAGCAGGGAAAGATCACCAAGTCCCTGGCGGTTTTCGTGCCCTGACCCGATGTCCTCCAGGACGGGGCGGTGTTTTATGGTTCATGTACCGAACCATTTAGCTCTGTTAGGAGTTCCTCATGGAGGTGTCCCTCTCCTCTCTGCCCGCCGCCGAGATCGCCGCCGACCTGCTCGTATTGCCGGTGCGCGAGGGACACGACCCCGGGCTCGGCCTCGGCGGTGTCATCGGCCAGGTCAGGTTCACCGGCAAGGCGGGCGAGGAGTTGCTGCTGCCGCGCAGGGACGGTGACGCGTTCACCGCGGACGCGGTTCTGCTGGTCGGCGTCGGCGCGGGCGGCGACGAGCATGCGGTACGGCGCGCGGTCGGCCGGATCGCACCCAGGCTGGCCGACTTCCCCACGGTGGCGATCGCCTTCCCCCACGTCCAGGCGGTCCTGGAGGGCGTACGGCTCGGCGGCTACCGTTTCGACGGCTACAAGAGCGCGCCGCAGCGGCGGGCCGTACAGGAGGTGATCGTCCTCGCCGGTGAGGACGACGGCGAGGAGCGCAGGGGGATCGCACGGGCGCGGATCGTCGCCGACGCGGTGACCTTCGCCAGGGACCTGGTCAACACCCCGGCCGGTGACCTGGTCCCGATGGACCTGGCGGAGCGGGCCCGCGCGATGGCCGAGACGCACGGCCTCGACGTGCGGGTGCTCGACGTCGAGGCGCTCAGGGAGGGGGGCTTCGGCGGCATCCTCGGCGTCGGCGCGGCGAGTGTGAACCCGCCGTGCCTGATCGAGGTGAGCTACCCCGGTGACGGCCTCAGCGGCACCGTCGGCCTCGCGGGCAAGGGCATCACCTTCGACTCGGGCGGTCTGGCCATCAAGAGCCTCAAGGCGATGTCGACCATGAAGTGCGACATGGCGGGGGGCGCGACCATGCTCGCGGTCGTCCAGGCGGCAGCCGGGCTTGGGCTGCCGGTCGGGGTCACCGCCGTGGTTCCGGCGGCGGAGAACATGGTCAGCGGCGCGGCGACCCGTCCCGGCGACGTGTTGACGCACCGCGACGGGCGGACGACCGAGGTGACCGACACCGACAGCGAGGGCAGGCTGGTGCTGGCCGACGCGCTCGCCTACCTGGCGGAGAGCTCCCCGGACGTGCTGATCGACGCGGCCACGCTGACCTACTCGGTGATGCACGCGCTCGGTGAGGACATCACCGGCGTGCTCGGCAGCGACAGGCGGCTGGTCGGCGAGCTCATCGAGGCCGGCGCGCGGGCCGGGGAGCCGATGTGGGAGCTGCCGATGTGGGAGCCGTACGCCGAACGGCTCAAGTCCGAGGTGGCGGACGGGAAGAACGAGGGCGGCAGCTTCGCCGACGCGACGATCGCCGCGCTGTTCCTGCGGCCGTTCACCGCGGGCCTGCCCTGGGCGCACCTGGACTTCGCCGCGACCGCCTACCGGGACAAGGCCACCGACCTGGGCCCGGCGGGAGCGACGGGAGTGATGGTCCGCACGCTGATCGAGTACCTGGAGTCCCGTTCCTGACCGCCGGTCCCGAGCGTGTTCGGGGTCTTCCCGCACCCGGGCCCGCGCGCCGAAGCCTGAAGGCCCCCGCGGGGGCCTTCAGGTGGGGCGGATGGTTCTCAGAGACCGAGGCAGGCCCGGACCTCGGCGATCGGCAGGTCGGTGAGGGAGGCGACCGCGTCCAGGAGGTCGTCGAGGGTGATCAGGCCGAGGTGGTACAGGAACAGGAACGGCGCGGCCACCGACCTGACCGTCGAGCACACGTCCTGCCGCATGACGGGAGCCGTGACGGTGGTCGTGGCGCTCGCCGGAGCGGCGTTGGCGGCTGCGGGGACGCCGATCACGGCGAGGCCGAGGGCGGCGACGGTGACGACGCGGACCGCAGCGGTTCGAAGGCGAATCATGAATAGCCCCTTTCTGTGGGCCGTTGACTTTCCCTCGCCGTATTCATGGTGCGCCTTGAATTCTCGCGAAAACAAGTGGTCGATGATGAATTAAAAATAATTCACTTCGGCCCGTTGTGATATTTAATGATAAATACTTAAATGGCGATCCGTTGTCGTGAGTGGCTGCGTTGGTGGGCTTCCCGGGCGCCTTCATTGCCGCTGTGAACGCGAGACATCCCAGCTCGGAGGTGCTTCTCCGGGGAGTCGGGAGAGGTGGAGTGCCGCGTCTCCGTCGATTCTTTGCGGCATCTATGGCCTTTTGTGATCCACGGACCCCGTCCGACGTGGCTCAATTCCTGCAATGGTCGTCGGGAGTTTCCGGGGCCGGTGAGAAGGCAGAGAAAAAGAAAGTCCTGTGTCCCCGGACGTCTGTGACTAATGGGGCGGGCGTTCCTGGGCACGTTCGAGCATGGCGCGCATCATGTCCGAGGTGAGGGTGAAGTGCTCCTCGGCCAGGGAGCCCGCCTGCTCGGCGTCGCCTGCCTCGATGGCCTCGTAGATCTTCCTGTGTTCGATCAGCGCCCGCTGGTAGTCCTCGGGGTCGTCCTCGCCGTACGGCTCGACGGGGAACCCCAGGCTCACCCGCGTCAGCATGTCCCTGCTGAGCGCGGTGATCTTCGGGTTGCCGGTCGCGGCCAGCACGGCGCCGTGGAAGGCCGCGTCGGCGGCCTGCTCCTCGCCCAGCGTGCGTGCCCGTGCGTAGCCGTCGAGGGCCGCGCGCATCGCCGCCAGGTCCTCCTCGGTACGGCGCAGCGCCGCCGTCCGCGCGACCAGCCCCTCGACCAGGCAGCGCAGGTCGAAGAGCTGCTCCAGCTCGGGCCAGCGGGGCAGGAGCGTCCTGCGCACCGCCGAGGCCGTGGCCTCGGTCCAGCTCGTCCTGACGTAGGCGCCGCCGGTCCTGCCGCGCTTGATCTCCACGATGCCGACCGCCTGGAGCCTGCCGATGGCCTCGCGGACCGTCGCGCGGCTCACGTCCAGGATCGAGGCCAGCTCGCGCTCTCCGGGGAGCCGTTCGCCGGGCAGGTAGTCGCCTATCGCGACGGCGGTCATCAGCCGGTCGGCGACCTCGGTGGCCACCGAGTGCACCTTGACGGGGCCGAGCGCCGAGGACTGCGGGGTGCCGTCCAGCACGCGGTTCAGCATGCGCGAGAGGTCGTCGGTGCTCGGAGGGGGTGTGTCGGGGTGCACATCCGGAACGTTACACAACCTGATGATCCTAAAAAAGGTCTTGTGTTCAGGCCATTAATCCATAAGATGTCTGCAAACGGACATTCGTCGCATCTAGCGAGATGTCTCCCCTTTGCTGTATGGAGGACTGCGGTGGCGACCCCCGAACCGACCACCCAGGGTCTGGCCCCCTTTCGAGACTGGCGAACCTGGTACCGCGTCACGGGCGACCTGAAGGCCGACAAGGCCCCGCTCGTCGTGCTGCACGGCGGCCCGGGAGCGGCCCACGACTACACGCTGCGCATGGCGCGGCTGGCCGAGCAGGACAGGGCGGTCGTCCACTACGACCAGCTCGGTGTGGGCCTGTCGACCCATCTGCCGGAGCGCGGTGCCGACTTCTGGACCGTCGAGCTGTTCCTTGAGGAACTGGACAACCTGCTCGGCCATCTGGGGATCGCGGACCGCTATCACCTGATCGGCCAGTCGTGGGGCGGCATGCTCGCCGCCGAGCACGCCGTACTGCGCCCCGAGGGACTCAGGGGCCTGGTCATCGCCGACTCGCCCGCCTCGATGAAGCTCTGGCGCGAGGAGTGCGACCGGCTGCGCACCGAACTGCCCGCCGAGGTCGAGCGGACGCTCCGCGAGCACGAGGCGGCGGGCACGACCGGCAGCGCCGAGTACCGCGAGGCGGAGAAGGTGTTCAACGCCCGCCACGTCTGCATGATCGTTCCCAACCCGCCGGAGGTCCTGGCCAGCGACGCCAAGACCGCCGAGGACCCGACCGTGTACCACACGATGAACGGGCCGACCGAGTTCCACGTCGTCGGCACCCTGCGCGACTGGTCGGTCATCGACCGGCTGCACCGGGTGACCGCGCCCACCCTGCTCGTCTCCGGGCGCCACGACGAGGCCACCCCTCGTACCGTGCAGCCCTTCGCGGACCACATCCCCGACGTCCGGTGGCAGATCTTCGAGCACTCAAGCCACATGCCGCACATCGAGGAAGAGGAACTCTTCCTGCAGGTGGTCGGCTCCTTCCTCGACTCCACGGACTAGGACCCCCATGAAGCGCAACATCATGATCGCGGCGGGTGCCGCCCTGCTCGCCCTGTCCGCCGCCGCCTGTTCCGGTGGCTCGTCCCCGGCGGTCTCCGCCGGGCAGGCCGACCCCTCACAGGCGAGCGCGGCAGGCTTCCAGGAGCAGCACAAGGGCGGCACGCTCCACCTGCAGGCCAAGGCCGGCGACGGCACGCTCGACCCGCACATCAACTACAGCAACGGCAACTGGCAGGTCTTCCAGGCCATGTACGACGGCCTGCTCGCCTTCAAGAAGGTCGGCGGCGAGGCCTCCTACGACCTGGTGCCCGACCTGGCCCAGGCCATGCCCCAGGTCAGCAAGGACGGCAAGTCCTACACCTTCACGCTGCGCAAGGGCGTGAAGTTCGCGGGCGGCGGCGAGGTCACCGTCGACGACGTGGTCGCCTCCTTCCAGCGGATCTACAAGGTCTCCGGACCGACCTCCGGCACCTTCTACGCCGGAATCGTCGGCGCCGACGCCTGCGTCAAGAAGCCCGGGGAGTGCACCCTCGACGGGGGCGTGGTCGCCGACAAGGCCAAGAACACCGTCACGATCAACCTGGTCGAGCCCGACTCGGAGTTCCCGCTCAAGCTCGCGCTGCCGCACGCGGCGGTGCTGCCCAAGGACACCCCGGCCAAGGACCAGGGCACCACGCCGATCGGTGGCACCGGCCCCTACGCGGCGGCCTCCTACGACCCCAACAAGGAGCTCAGGCTCGTCCGCAACCCCAACTTCACCGAATGGTCGCGCGACGCGCAGCCGCAGGGCTACCCGGACGAGATCGTCTACTCCTACGGCCTCACCGCAGAGGCCGCGGTCACCGCGATCCAGAACGGCCAGGCGGACTGGGTCTTCGACCCGCTGCCCGCCGACCGGCTCAGTGAGATCGGCGCCAAGTACGCCTCCCAGGCGCACGTGAACCAGCTGTCGGCCTTCTGGTACCTGCCGCTCAACGTCAACCTCGCCCCCTTCGACAAGCCGGAGGCCCGTCAGGCGCTCAACTGGGCGATCGACCGCGACGCCGTGGTCAAGATGTACGGCGGCGCCAACGTGGCCCAGCCCGCCTGCAGCATCCTGCCGCCCGGCATCCCCGGTCACGCCGACTTCTGCGACTTCCCCAAGCCGGACCTGGCCAAGGCGAAGCAGCTCGTCCAGCAGTCGGGCACCGCGGGCCAGGAGGTCTCCGTGGTCGTCTCCGACGACGACGTCAGCAAGCAGATCGGCGAGTACGTCCGCAGCACCCTGGAGCAGATCGGCTACCGGGCCAAGCTCAAGGTCATCTCGACGAACATCCACTTCACCTACATCCAGAACAGCAAGAACAAGGTCCAGGTCAGCGTCAGCCAGTGGTACGCCGACTACCCCGCGGCCTCCGACTTCCTGCACGTGCTGCTGTCCTGCGCGTCCTTCCGCCCCGGCAGCGACTCCAGCATCAACATCTCCGGCTACTGCGACAAGGACGTCGACGCCAGGATGGCCGAGGCCATGACGCTGGACAGGACCGACAAGAACGCCGCGAACGTCAAGTGGGGCGAGATCGACCGCGACCTGACCAAGGCCAGCCCGATCATCCCGCTGTTCACCCCCAAGCAGGTTGACTTCGTCTCCTCCCGGGTCGGCAACTACCAGTTCCACAAGCAGTTCTTCATGCTCGTCTCGCAGCTCTGGGTCAAGTAGATGAGCGCCACGGTGAACGGGGCGGTGAAGGAGACGGGACCCATCCCTGCCGTCGCCGCCCCGGTCCGGCCGAGCGCCGGGCCGTGGCGGCAGGCCGCGACCCGGATCCTGCGTAACCGCTCCGCGCTGGCGGCGGGGGCCGGGCTGCTCCTCATCGCGCTCGTCTGCCTGCTGGCCCCGGTCTACGCGGGTTCGATCGCGCACACGGACCCGTTCGTCTCCAACATCTCCGGTACCACGGTCGTGGGCGGCCAGGAGGTCCCGGTCCTGCAGCAGAGCACCGAGGGCCTCGGCCTCGGCGTCACCCCGATCGGCCCGACCGGCGACCCGGCCCACTACCTGCTCGGCGCGGACAACCAGGGCCGCGACGTCATGGCCAGGCTCCTGTACGGCGGCCGCAACAGCCTGCTGATCGGCATCTCCTCCGCGCTGCTGTGCTGCGCGCTGGCCACGGTGCTCGGCGTGCTCGCCGGATACTTCGGCGGCTGGATCGACGCGGTGCTCTCCCGGTTCTTCGATGTCATCTGGGCCTTCCCGGTCTACCTGCTGGCCATCTGCCTGTCGGTCGTGCTGCTCACCAGCGGCCTGCACCTCGGGCCCGTGCACATCGACGCGGGCAGCCTCGCGCTGCCGATCGTCATCATCGCGCTCATCTACGTCCCCTACGTGGCCAGGCCGTTGCGCGGTCAGGTGATGGCGCTGCGCGGCAAGGAGTTCCTGCAGGCCGCCGTCGGCCTGGGCGCGAGCGACGCACGAATCATGCGCCGCGAGGTGCTGCCGAACGTCCTGCCCACCGTGGTGGTCTTCCTGCCGCTGATGACCGCGCTCAACATGCTGACCGAGTCGGCGCTGTCGTTCCTGTCCGTCGGCGTCCAGTCACCGGACGCGAGCTGGGGAACGATCATCAACGACGGCCTGGCCCTGCTCTACACCCGTCCGATGATCACGATCGCGGCCGGCCTGTTCGTCGCGCTGACCGCGGTCGCGCTCAACGTGTTCGGCGACGGCGTGCGCGACGCGCTCGACCCGAACGCCCGGCTGCGGGGAGGTGCCTGATGGCCGGATACATCCTGCGGCGTCTCGGCGCCGCGGTGCTCGTCCTCTTCGCGATCAGTGTGCTGGTCTTCCTGATCTTCTTCGCCACCCCCGGTGTCGACCCGGCGGCCCGCATCGCGGGCAAGAACGCCGACCCGGCCACGCTGGAGCAGGTGCGCGCATCGTTCGGCTTCGACAGGCCACTGCCCGTGCAGTACCTCATGATGATGAAGCATCTGTTCGTCAGCCACGACCTGACCTCGTTCGTGAACCGGGGCACGCTGGTGATTCCGCAGATCATGGACGCGATCCCGGTCACGCTCTCGCTCGTTGTGGGCGCCGCGGTGATCTGGATGGTGCTCGGCGTCGCGATGGGCACCCTCGCGGGGGCCATGCGCGGCACGCTGGTCGACCCGCTCGTCATGTTGCTCGGTGTCTTCGGAGTCTCGCTGCCGGTCTACTGGCTGGGCGAGGTGGTCAACCTGATCACCCAGAAGGAACTGCACGACTCGGTCTTCTCGTGGGTCCCGCCGCTCGGCTACGTCCCGTTCTCGCAGAGCCCGGGACAGTGGGCGCTGCACCTGCTCCTGCCCTGGCTCACCCTGGCCCTGCTGTACGCCGGGATCTACGCCAGGCTGCTGCGCGGCGAGCTGATCCAGGCACTGAACGAGGACTACGTGCGCACCGCCCGCGCCAAGGGCCTGTCGGAGCGGCGCATCCTGCTCAGGCATGCGCTGCGCTGCTCGCTGATCCCGATCGTCTCGCTGTTCGGCCTGGACTTCGGCGCCCTCGTGGGCGGCGCGGCGCTGCTCACCGAGGTGGTCTTCGGCCTGCCGGGCGTCGGCAAGCTCACCTACCAGGCGCTGCAGAACCTGGACCTTCCCGTGATCATGGGCGCGGTCCTCTACGCCGCCTTCTTCGTCGTGCTGGCCAACGCCGTGGTGGACGTCCTGTACGCCCGGCTCGACCCGAGGGTGCGCCGTGCCTGACCGATCCCCGCTCCAGCCCCTGCCCGCCTCCCCCGCCGCGTTCTCGCGCGAGGCCTCGCCGGAACCGCTTCTCGAGGTCACCGACCTGCGGGTGCGCTTCCGCACCGGTGACGGTCACTTCACCGCCGTCGACGGCCTGTCGTTCTCGGTACGGCCCGGCGAGGTGCTGGGCGTGGTGGGGGAGTCGGGATCGGGCAAGAGCGTGTCGATGCTCGGCGTGCTCCGCCTGATCCGCACTCCTAACGCGGAAATTTCCGGAAATGTCATATTTCGGGGCCGAGATCTGCTGACCCTGAAGGACAAGGAGATGCGGGCCGTACGGGGGCGGGAGATCGCCATGATCTTCCAGGACCCGATGACCGCCCTGACTCCCGTCTACACGGTCGGCTGGCAGATCGCCGAGCAGATCCGCGCCCACGAGAAGATCTCGAAGAAGGCCGCCCGCGACCGCGCCGTCAAGCTGCTCGACGAGGTCGGCATCCCGGCCCCGGGCAAGCGCGTCGACTCCTACCCGCACGAGTTCTCCGGAGGCATGCGCCAGCGCGTGGTCATCGCCATGGCGCTGTCGTGCAACCCGGGGCTGCTGATCGCCGACGAGCCGACGACCGCGCTCGACGTCACCACGCAGGCGCAGATCCTCGACCTGATGCGCCGCCTGCGCACCGACCACGGCTCGGCCATCGTCATGATCACCCACGACATGGGCGTGGTCTCCGAGATCGCGGACGAGGTCCTGGTCATGTACGGCGGGCGCGCGGTCGAGCGCGGTCCCCGCAGGGACGTCTTCCACGCCCCCCGCCACCCCTACACCTGGGGCCTGCTCGACTCGGTGCCCAGGGTCGGCGGCCCACGCGTCAGACGGCTGCCCACGATCCCCGGAACCCCGGGCGCCTCCGGCGGCGGCTGCCCGTTCGCCGACCGCTGCGTCCACCGCCACGCGCCCTGCGGCGAGGTCCCCCCGCTGACCGGCCCCGCAGGCCACCTCGACGCCTGCTGGCTGCCCGAGGAGGGCAGGGAGCGGATCCGCGGGGGCGACCGGCACGACGGCGCGCGCGGCGCCCAGGGCGCCCAGGGCGCGGCCCAGGGCGCGAGCCAGGAACGACGGACCGCCCGCGTGGCGGATGAGGAGCGATGAACGCCCCGTGAGCGCAGCGAACACAGCGAATACGGCGAACACGACGGACGCGGCTGCCCCCCTGCTCAGGGCCACCGACGTGGTCAAGCACTTCAGGGCGCACGGCGGCAGGGGCGGCAGCGTGCAGGCCGTCAACGGAGTCTCGCTGGAGGTCCGCGCCGGGGAGACCCTCGGCGTGGTCGGCGAGTCGGGATGCGGCAAGTCCACGCTCGGCCGCTGCCTGGTCAGGCTGACCGACGTCACCGCGGGCAGGGTCGAGTTCGAGGGGCGGGACATCACCGCCCTGTCCAGGCGTGGGCTGCGTCCGATCCGCAGGGGCATGCAACTCGTCTTCCAGGACCCGTACGCCTCGCTCAACCCGCGGCGCACGGCGGGCGACGCGGTCGCCGAGCCCCTCAGGATCCACGGCCACGGGGACGCGGGAGCGGTCAGGAAGCGGGTCGGCGAGCTGTTCGACCTGGTCGGCCTGTCCAGGACCCACCTGGACCGCTACCCGCACGAGTTCTCCGGCGGCCAGCGCCAGCGGATCGGCATCGCCAGGGCCATCGCCCTGGCGCCCAAGCTCGTCGTGGCAGACGAGCCGGTCTCCGCGCTCGACGTCTCGGTGCAGGCGCAGGTGCTCAACCTCTTCGCCGACCTGCAGGAGGAGCTCGGGCTCACCTATGTCTTCATCGCCCACGACCTGGGCGTGGTCCGGCACGTGTCCGACCGGATCGCGGTGATGTACCTCGGGGAGATCGTCGAGGTGGCCGAGGCGGAGGCGCTGTACGCCGCTCCGGCCCACCCCTACACCAACGCGCTGCTGTCGGCCGTCCCCGAGATCGACGACGGCTCGGGGGCGCCGCGCCGCGAACGCGTCGTGCTGACCGGTGACGTGCCCAGCCCGATCGACCGGCCGAGCGGCTGTTCCTTCCACCCCCGCTGCCCGATCGCCCAGGAGCGGTGCCGTAAGGAACGACCGCCGCTGAGCCGCGTGGACGGCCGTCAGGTGGCCTGCCATTTCCCAATGGGATCCCCGATTGGAGCGAAACCCGGGGAGCATGGCAGGCTTTAGGGGTCGATCCGCTACAACGGGAAGAGGTCGCGGTGCGAGCCTGGCACGGATTGGACGACGTGCCCGAAGACTGGGGCAGGTCCGTCGTCACGATCGGCGTCTTCGACGGGGTTCATCTAGGGCACCAGCAGATGGTCGCCAGTGCCGTGGCGATGGCGGGAGGGCTCGGACTTCCCTCCGTCGTCGTGACCTTCGACCCGCATCCCGAGGAGGTCGTGCGCCCCGGCACACACCCCCCGAGGCTGACCACGGCCAGGCACCGCACCGAGCTGCTCGCCGGTCTCGGCGTCGACGCGGTCTGCGTGCTGCCGTTCACACTGGAGTTCTCCCGGATGAGCCCGGACGAGTTCGTGCAGACCGTGCTGGTCGACCGGCTGCACGCGGCGGGCGTCGTCGTGGGGGAGAACTTCCGCTTCGGCCACAAGGCCTCCGGCGACGTCGAGACGCTGCACACCCTCGGTGAGAAGTACGACTTCGTGGCCGAGGCGGTCCCGCTGGTGAGCAACGGCGACGCCATCTCCTCGACCCTCATCCGCCAGTGGCTCGCCGTGGGGGACATGGACGCCGTCGCCGTCGCGCTCGGCCGCCCGCACCGGGTCGAAGGCGTGGTCGTCCGCGGCTATCAGCGCGGCAGGCAGCTCGGCTTCCCGACGGCCAACGTGGAGTCGCCCGAGTTCACCGCCATCCCCGCCGACGGCGTCTACGCGGGCTGGCTGCAGGGGGTCTCCAACGGCAACCTCCCCGCCGTCTACGGCGGCGAGCGTTGGCCCGCCGCCATCTCCGTCGGCACGAACCCCACCTTCGAGGGCGTGCCCCGCACCGTGGAGGCCTACGCGCTCGACCGCGACGACCTTGACCTCTACGGCGCCCACGTGGCCGTCGACTTCGGGCGGAGGCTCCGCGCCAACCTCAAGTTCGACTCGATCGAGGCGCTCATCGAGCAGATGCACGCGGACGTCGACGAGGCCCGCCGTCTCACCTCCTGACGCCGCGCGAACGGCCCCGTGAAGGACTCGGGAACGGCCGAGACCCCTGGACGCCCGCCGGGCGCGGCGGTCCGGCCGGGCGTTTTCGCGGATGTGCGCGTTCCTTGTGCCCGGTGGTAATCTGGCGTGTCAGCTATGTCACCGGTGGTGTCGAAACCCCGGCGCTGATCTCGCCACGGCGACTGTAGGCACGCACGGTCGTTCGGGCATCTGTGAATCCGCGTGCCCGTAGAGTTCAAGGAGAGATGTGTCGCTCGACACCGCCGCCAAGAAGCAGATCATCGGAGAGTACGCCAAGGGTGAGACCGACACCGGTTCCCCCGAGGTGCAGATCGCGCTGCTGAGCAAGCGCATCAGCGAGCTCACCGAGCACCTGAAGCTGCACAAGCACGACCACCACAGCCGCCGCGGCCTGCTGCTGCTCGTCGGCCGCCGCCGCAGGCTGCTCAAGTACCTGCAGAGCAAGGACATCGAGCGTTACCGCTCGCTTATCGAGCGGCTCGGTCTGCGCCGATAAGATCGTGAGGGAGCGGCGTCTGCGCCGCTCCCTCATCTCATACGGGGGGTTTCGGCGCGTCGCGCCGTGAAGACACCGCTCATATGAGCAAACTGAATAGCCGAGACAGTGCCCCGCGTCCGCACAGCAAGCGCGCCCCACGGCGTCGGAGGGCCGGTCCTCGGTAGTGGCCTCCGGTCATCATGGCATCAGCCATACGGAACCGGGCGCTTCGATCGAAGACCGGCGCTGCACCTACGGGGAGCCGGCGAAGAAGACGACTCAGGCGCGAGACGTGCGCCTGGGTGGACGCGGGCGACCGACCACAAGGAGGTCCCCCGTGGAGGGTGTCCACAGCAGTGAAGCCGTCATCGACAACGGCTCTTTCGGTACGCGTACCATCCGGTTCGAGACCGGCAGGCTCGCGCGCCAGGCGGCGGGTTCCGCCGTCGTCTACCTCGACGACGAGACGATGGTCCTGTCCGCGACCACGGCGTCCAAGAGCCCCAAGGAGAACCTCGACTTCTTCCCGCTCACGGTCGACGTCGAGGAGCGCATGTACGCCGCGGGCCGCATCCCCGGCTCGTTCTTCCGGCGTGAGGGCCGTCCCTCCGAGGACGCCATCCTCACCTGTCGCCTGATCGACCGGCCGCTGCGCCCCTCGTTCGTCAAGGGACTGCGCAACGAGATCCAGGTCGTCGCGACCGTCATGGCGCTCAACCCCGACCACCTCTACGACGTGGTCGCGATCAACGCCGCGTCCCTGTCGACCCAGCTCGCCGGGCTGCCCTTCTCCGGGCCGATCGGCGGCGTGCGCGTCGCCCTGATCGAGGGCCAGTGGGTCGCCTTCCCGACCCACTCGGAGCTGGAGAACGCCACCTTCGACATGGTCGTCGCGGGCCGCGTCCTGGAGGACGGCGACGTCGCGATCATGATGGTCGAGGCCGAGTCGACCCGCGACACGCTCAAGCTCGTTGCGGAGGGCGCCGTCGCCCCGACCGAGGAGACCGTGGCCCAGGGCCTGGAGGCCTCGAAGCCGTTCATCAAGGTGCTCTGCGAGGCGCAGTCCAAGGTTGCCGAGGTCGCCGCGAAGGAGACCCGCGAGTACCCCCTGTTCCTCGACTACCAGGACGACGTCCTGGAGGCCGTGGCCAACGCGGTGAAGAGCGAGCTCGCCACCGCGCTGACCATCGCGGGCAAGCAGGAGCGCGAGACCGAGCTCGACCGCGTCAAGGCGCTGGCGGGCGAGAAGGTCGCCCCCGACTTCGAGGGCCGCGAGAAGGAGGTCGGCGCCGCGTTCCGGTCGCTGACCAAGAAGCTCATGCGCGAGCGGGTCATCTCCGAGGGCGTCCGCATCGACGGTCGGGGCGTCAAGGACATCCGGCAGCTCAACGCCGAGGTCCACGTCGTGCCCCGGGTGCACGGCTCCGCCCTGTTCGAGCGCGGTGAGACCCAGATCCTGGGCATCACCACCCTCAACATGCTCCGCATGGAGCAGATGATCGACACGCTCAACCCGGAGCGCACCAAGCGCTACATGCACAACTACAACTTCCCGCCGTATTCCACCGGTGAGACGGGCCGAGTCGGCTCGCCCAAGCGCCGCGAGATCGGCCACGGCGCGCTCGCCGAGCGGGCGCTCCTGCCGGTGCTGCCGGGTCGCGAGGAGTTCCCCTACGCGATCCGCCAGGTGTCCGAGGCGCTCGGCTCCAACGGCTCGACCTCCATGGGCTCGGTCTGCGCCTCGACCATGGCGCTGCTCGACGCGGGCGTCCCGCTCAAGGGCATCGTCGCGGGCATCGCGATGGGCCTCATCAACGAGGGCGACCAGTACGTCACGCTGACCGACATCCTCGGTGCTGAAGACGCCATGGGCGACATGGACTTCAAGGTCGCGGGCACCAAGGACGTCATCACCGCCCTGCAGCTCGACACCAAGCTCGACGGCATCCCCGCCTCGGTGCTGGCCGCGGCGCTGAAGCAGGCGAAGGGCGCCCGCCTGGCCATCATCGACGTGATGCAGGAGGCCATCGACTCTCCCGCGGAGATGAACGCGACGGCTCCGCGCATCATCACGATCAAGGTCCCGGTTGACAAGATCGGTGAGGTCATCGGCCCGAAGGGCAAGATGATCAACCAGATCCAGGACGACACCGGCGCCGAGATCACGATCGAGGACGACGGAACCATCTACATCGGCGCGACCGACGGCCCGTCCGCTGAGGCGGCCAGGTCGGCGATCAACGCCATCGCGAACCCGCACATGCCGGAGGTCGGCGAGCGCTACCTGGGCACGGTCGTCAAGATCGCCGCCTTCGGCGCCTTCATCTCCCTCATGCCGGGCAAGGACGGTCTCCTGCACGTCTCCCAGATCCGCAAGCTGCACGGCGGCAAGCGCATCGAGAACGTCGAGGACGTCATGAACGTCGGTGAGAAGATCCAGGTGGAGATCGCCGAGATCGACTCGCGCGGCAAGCTCTCCCTGGTCCCCGTCGAGGTCATCGAGAAGGAGGCCGCGGCCAAGGCCGAGGGCGGCACTCCCGAGGAGGAGCCCGCGGCGCCCGCGGAGGAGCGGGCCCGTGAGGAGCGGCCCCGCCGTACCCGTACCCGCAGCAGCAGCGGCGGCGGCGGCGCGAGCCGCGGAGGAGAAGACCGCAACTCGTGACCACCACCACTCTGCACCCCGGCAAAGACGGTGCCGGGGTCGTGCGGCGCACCGTCCTCCCCGGTGGCCTCCGGGTGGTGACCGAGTCCATGCCGACCGTGCGTTCCGTCGCGGTCGGCATGTGGGTCGGCATCGGATCGAGGGACGAGGCCCCCGAGCACACGGGGGCCTCCCACTTCCTTGAACACCTGCTGTTCAAGGGAACGCCGACACGGGATGCGTTGGAGATCTCCGCAGCGATCGAGGGCATCGGCGGTGAGATCAACGCCTTCACCGCCAAGGAGTACACCTGCTACTACGCGCGGGTCCTCGACGAGGACCTGCCGCTGGCGGTCGACGTCCTCGCCGACGTGATCACCTCCTCGCTCATCGCCCCCGAGGATGTCGAGGCCGAGCGTGGCGTGATCCTCGAGGAGATCGCCATGCACGACGACGACCCCTCGGACGTGGTGCACGAGCAGTTCTCCTCGGCCCTGTACGGCGACACGCCCGTCGGCCGCCCGATCCTCGGCACGGTCGAATCGATCAAGGCGTTGTCACGCGACCGGATCGCGGAGTACTACCACCGCTATTACCTTCCCTCGCACACGGTCGTGGCCGTCGCGGGCAACGTCAACCACGAGCATGTCGTCGAGCTGGTGGCGACCGCCTACCAGCGGGCGGGCGCGCTCGGCGGCGACGAGCAGCCCGCCGAGCCCCGGCTCGGCGGCGAGGAGGTTCCCTACCTGTCCGGCGTCACGGTCCTCGACCGGGCGACGGAGCAGGCGAACCTGGTGCTGGGCACCTCCGCCTTCTCGCGCAACGACGACCGCCGTTTCGCGCTCGGCGTGCTCAACGCGGTGTTCGGTGGCGGCATGTCGTCCCGGCTGTTCCAGGAGATCCGGGAGAAGCGCGGGCTGGCCTACTCCGCCTACAGCTACACCTCCGCTTACTCCGACACCGGCCAGTTCGGGATTTATGTCGGGTGCCTGCCGCCGAAGATCGACGAAGTCCTCAAGGTGGCACGGGCAGAGGTGGCGCAACTGGTCGCGCACGGCATCACCGAGGAGGAGATCATCCTCGGCAAGGGGCAGATGCGCGGCGGCCTCGTGCTCGGCCTCGAGGACACCGGGTCGCGGATGTCCAGGCTGGGCAAGAGCGAGCTGGTGCACGATCGCCTGATGTCGGTCGATGAGGTGCTCGGCCGGATCGAGGCCGTCACCCTCGACGAGATCCGGAGCGTGGCCCTGGAGATCCTGCAGCGCCCCATGACCCTGGCGGTCGTGGGCCCGTACGCCGACCGGGACTTTTCCTCGGCCCTGGTGTGACGGCACTGCCGGAAACACCGGGAAGGCGCTGATGCGAGCCGGTGCCGTGCGGACCACCCGCACGGCGCCGGCTCTTTCGCGTTCCCGCCGTGCCCGGTGCACGGCACCGCAGGCGTTCCTGGGCGGCATCGGCCCCGACGGTGGCGTGGCAGGGGGTTGCGTCGGGTTCGAGGGGGCGGGTGAGGATAGGCTGGCCGGGTGATCAGGGTTGGAGTTCTCGGCGCCAGAGGGCGCGTGGGCATCGAAGTGTGCAAGGCCGTCGAGGCGGCGGAGGATCTGGAGCTGGTGGCGGCCGTCGACAAGGACGACCCGATCGAGGACCTCGAGGGTTCCGAGGTGGTGGTCGACTTCACCCACCCCGGTGTGGTCATGAACAACCTCGAATGGTGCGTCTCCCACGGCATCCACGCGGTGGTCGGCACCACCGGCTTCGACGCCGAGCGCCTGGCCGCCGTGCGCGGCATGCTCGACGCGAACCCCGGCGTCAACGTGCTGATCGCCCCCAACTTCGGCATCGCGGCCGTGCTGATGATGCGCTTCGCCCAGCAGGCCGCCCGCTACTTCGACTCCGCCGAGATCGTCGAGCTGCACCACCCGAACAAGGCGGACGCGCCCTCGGGCACGGCACGCCGTACGGCGGAGCTGATCGCCGACGCGCGGCGCAAGGCCGGGGTCCCGCCCATGCCCGACGCGACCAGTGCGGAGCTGGAGGGCGCGCGGGGAGCCGACGTGGGCGGCGTCCACGTGCACTCGGTACGGCTGGCCGGGCTGATCGCCCACCAGGAGGTGCTCCTTGGCGGTGACGGGGAGATCCTCACCATCCGCCACGACACCATGAACCGCGCCTCGTTCACACCGGGCGTGCTGCTGGGCGTGCGCCGGATCGGCGAGACCCCGGGCCTGACCGTCGGCCTCGAGCACCTGCTCGACCTGTAGATCCCCGGGGCGAGGCGCCCCGGTGTTCCGCGGCGGTGGACGAGGCGGTCGCCGGTCCCCGGCGTCCCGTAGTGGCCGAAATGCTCGCGGAGCGGGTCGCGTGCGCCCGGTTCGCCGGGTTCGGAGCGCCGTCAGGCCCCCGACCGGCCACGATGCGGATAGCATCGCTGACGTGAGCCGGTTTCGTGATGAGTTGTGGCAGGTGGTCGATGGTGTCTACGGCGAGATTCTGGCTCACCCGTTTCTCACCGGGCTGACCGACGGGACGCTCCCGCGCGAGGTCTTCCGGCATTTCGTGGTGCAGGAGACCCACTTCCTGCCGGACTACGCGCGGGCGCTGGCGGCGTGCGGGGTGAAGGCCGTCGATCCGGCGGCGGTTCAGCGGTTCGCCGGGGACTCGGCGCGCACGGTCGAGGTCGAACACAGCCTGCACGTCGAGCTGCTGGCCGCCTTCGGCATGGACGAGGACGACGCGCGCCGCGAGGGCGCGACCCCGACGACCGTCGGCTACGGGTCCTACCTGCTGCGCGCCTGCCATCTTGGCACCTTCTCCGAGGCGCTGGGCGCCATCGTGCCCTGCTACTGGATCTACGCCAGGGTCGGCGAGGCGCTGCTGAAACAGTCGTCGCCCGACCCCCTGTACGCCTGGTGGATCGAGACCTACGGGAACGAGCACTACCAGGAGACCGTCGCCGGGGTGCTCGACCTGCTCGACGAGGTCGCCGTGACGCTGCCGGAAGCCGACAGGGAAAGGCTGTGCGCGCACGCGCTGACCACCGCCCGCTACGAGTGGCTGTTCTGGGACGCGGCGTGGCGGCGGGAGTCGTGGCCGGTCTGAGCTGCGGCTAACCTACTGGTATGCGCCTGCGGGACCTGTGCCAGGTCGATCACCTGGGGCTGAAGGTCCTCACCGGTCACGATCTGCTCGATCGCAGGGTCCGTGGCATCACGACCACCGACCTCATCGAGCCGGGTCGCTTCCTCAAGCCCGCCGAGCTCGTCCTCACCGAGCTGACCTGGCACGAGGGGGCCGACTCCGCGAGGCGCTTCGTGGCCGCGCTGGTCGAGGCCAAGGTCGCCGCGCTCTGCTCGGGCACCGCGCTCAAGGTCCCGCCCGCCGACCTCGTCGACGCCTGCGCCGAGGCCGGGCTGCCGATGCTCGCGCTCGGCGTCGACGTCTCCTTCGGCACGCTCACCGAGTACGTGCTGCGCGCCCTGATCGAGGAGTTCGGGTCCGCTCCGAGCAGGCCGTACGGCCCTCGCAGGAGGCTGGCGAGCACGCTCGTCGACGGCGGCAGCCTGAGCAAGGTCGTCACCACGGTCGCGGGGGAGCTGGACGTGCCCTGCTGGGTGATGTCGGCGACGGGCCGGGTGGTCGTCGGCTCGCAGCCGCTGCCCGAGGGCGCCGGGGGGCGGCTGGCGCACGCGTTCCTGTCCGCCCGCTTCCTGCCCGGTACGGCGCCGCAGCCCGACGGCACCGTGCTGTCGGTGTTCCCGGTGAGCAGGGGAGCGCCGCACCGGATCGCCAACTGGTTCCTGGCCTACGCCGGAGAGCAGGTGCGGGCGGGCGGCGAGCACGAGGACCTGATCGTCGAGCTGGCCGCCCTGGTGGCGCTGGAGCGTTCCCGTCTCGAGGCGGCGCACCGCATCGAGCGCCGGGTGCTCGACCAGCTTCTCGCGCTGCTCGCCTCCGGTGACGCGAACCTGCCCGGGGTGGTCTCCCGGCTGCACACCCTGCACATCGAGACCGAGGACGGCCTGCTGTCGGTCGCGCTCGCCGTCGAGGGGGTCGAGCGGGCCGACGAGGTGGGGGTCGCCGTGCTCGACGAGCTGCTGCGGCCGCTGGCGCCCGGCGTGGCGACCGCGGCCGGAGGCCAGGCCGTCGCCCTGGTCCCGCTGGCGGGCAACACCGCCGCCGAGCTGACCTCGCACCTGCTGGCCGGGGCGGCCACCCTGGAGGCCGGGCTCGGCGACGCCAGGATCACCATCGGCGTCAGCAGCGTGACCAGCGGGCCGGCCGCGCTGAGCAGCCTGATCGAGGAGGCCAGACACGCCCGCACGCTGGCCGAGCTGGGCGAGGGCAGGGTCTCCGCGATCACCGGGGCCGACGTCAGCTCGCACCGCTCGCTGATCGCCGCCATCCCGGGGGAGCTGCGGCGATCGTTCAGGACACGGCTGCTGGGCTCGCTGGAGGAGTACGACTCGGCGCACCAGACGGAGCTCGTGGAGACGCTGGAGACGTTCCTCGAGGAGTCCGGTTCCTGGGCCTCGACCGCCGACCGGCTCCACGTTCACGTCAACACGTTGCGCTACCGGTTGAAGCGGATCGAGGAGCTGACCGGCAGGTCGCTCACCTCCCTGGACGAACGCGTCGACTTCCTCCTGGCCCTCAGGATGCGCTGACCCCGGGGCGACGGGAACGGGGGGTTATCTGCCGTCCTTGTCGGAGTCGGCGGACAGGACGATGGCGCCGGTGTAGCCGTCGCCGCTCTCGGTGACCTTCATGAGCATGGCGGGCTTGTAGATGGTGTCGTTGTCGTTGAGGGTGTCGCGGCCCGTGTGCTCGCTGTACGGCTCCGCGGCGAAGACCTTCGTGTTGAGGCTCTCGTCGAACATCAGCTGGGTGGTCAGCACCCGGGCGTCGCCGACGTGCACCATCACATGGATGTGGACGGTCCGGCCCCGGTACCAGCCCGGCCAGATCGTGGTGAACTGCACGATCCCGCTGGAGTCGGTGACCTGCGCGCCACGCAGGTAGCGCTTGTCGTCGGCCGGGGTGAGGTCGCCCATGCCGTCGTTCGCCCCGCCTCCGCCCGGACCGCCGGAGGGCATGGCGCCCGGGGTCGGGCCTCCAGGGCCTCCCGGGCCTCCGCTGGGAGGCGCGCCGGTGGGGGGCGTGCCGCCTCCTGGGCCACCCTGCCCGGACGACATCGCCTCCGCGCCGGAGTAGAGGCCCTCGGCGTCACAGTGCCAGATCTCGACCACCGCGTCGGACAGCGGCTCGCACGTCTCGCTGTCCTGCACCTTGACGGCGACCTTCAGCAGGGTGCCCTGCCGGTCCTCCCGGATGTCGCTGCGGATCTTGTCCGCGTCGAAGTAGTACGGCCCCTGCGTCGTCGACTCCGTCAGCGCGCACGTGTTGGCCCCCGCGAACAGGTCGGCCGTCCCCGCGCTCGTCCGCGCCTGCGGGGTGATCGACGCGGTCCCCCCGGTCGAGGTGGTCACCTTGGAGGTACTGCCCGCCTCGCCGCCGCAGGCGGCGAGGAGCGCTCCCAACCCGACCGCGCCGATCCCGGCCAGCGCCGTCCTGCGGCTGACCCGCTGGCCCTCGTGGTCGTGTCCCATCGTCCGTTCCTCCCAGGTTCTCGGTCTGGCCGACAACCTAGGAGGGGAGTATGAGGATCGGGTGAGAGGCGGCCCAGAGCCCTCTGAGGAGCTGTTCCCCGTGGAGAGCCCGTGACGGTCGGCGGTTCAGCGGGCGGCGTAGGCGTCCAGTTCGGCGAGGTAGGCGTCCTTCACGTGGCGGGGCAGCCAGGTGATCTCGAAGGCGTTGCGCTCCAGCTGGACGAGCTCCTCCTCGGAGAGCGAGAGCTCCTCGGCGAGGGCGACCAGGTTCTCCTGAACGTAGCCCGTGAAGTAGGCCGGGTCGTCGGAGTTGACGGTGACGCGCAGGCCGAGGTCGAGCATCCGGCGGATGGCGTCGGCCTTCATCGAGTCGGTCACGTAGCCGTTGGAGATCGGGCACACGGTCAGGCCGAGTCCCCTGGCGCGGATCGCCTCGATCAGCTCGGGGTCCTCAAGGGAGTTGACGCCGTGGTCGATGCGGTTGACGCCGATCTCCTCGATGGCCTGGCGGATGTGCTCGGTCGAGTTCTCCTGGTCGACGTCGCAGTGCATCGTCAGCAGGTAGCCCTCCTGCCTGGCCCGCTCGTAGACGGCCTTGAACTTGACCGGCGGGTTGCCCTTCTCATCGGAGTCGAGGCCGACGCCGACGATCCACTCGCGGTAGGGCAGGGACTCCAGCAGTGTCGCCATGGCGTACTCCGCCTGGAAGTCGCGCAGGAAGCACATGATGAGCTGCGCCTTGATCCCGAGCTGCTGCTCGGCGTCGATCAGCGCGCGGCGCAGGCCGCGGATCACCAGGTCGAACGGTACGCCGCGCGAGGTGTGGGCCTGCGGGTCGAAGAAGATCTCCGCGTAGCGGACGTTCTGTGAGGCGGCCTTGCGCAGGTAGGCCATGGCCAGGTCGTAGAAGTCGGGCTCGGTGCGGAGCACCTCCATGCCCTCGTAGTAGATCTTCAGGAACGAGGGCAGGTCGTCGAAGGAGTAGGCCGCCCTGATCTCCTCGACGGAGGAGTAGGGCAGCTCGATGCCGTTGCGCTCGGCGAGCTCGAACTTGAGCTCCGGCTCCAGGGTGCCTTCGATGTGCAGGTGGAGCTCACACTTGGGCAGCCCCGCGATGAAGTTCGTCATGCTCGGCTCCAAGAGAGAATCGGGTCGATGACCTCAAGTTTGACGCAGTCGACCAGGCCGAGGTCGGTGATGGCGTAGTCGGGGATCGCGGTGATCGACAGGAAGAAGAGATACATCAGTGGCGAGGGCAGCGCGCAGCCCAGCTCCCTGGCCAGGTCGTCCAGCTTGCTCTCCGCCTCGGCCATCTCCCGCGCCGGCAGGTCGGAGACGATGCCGCCGACCGGCAGCGGCAGCAGCTGCAGGACCTCGCCGTCCACGACGACGACCTGTCCGCCGCCCGCCCTGGCGACCTCGTTGACGGCGATGGCCATGTCGGAGCGGGAGGCGCCGACGCAGATGATGTTGTTGTCGTCGGGAGCGGCACTGGTCGCGATCGCGCCCTTGGTGATGCCGAAGCCGTTGACCAGGGCGACCGGCCTGTTGGCGGTCTTGCCGTACCGCTCGACGACGGTGATGTAGAGCGCGTCCCGCTCGACGGACGGCTCCACGATCCCGCCGGTCACGGGGAGCGTGACGTCGTGCCGCTTGCGGACGAAGACCTGCTCCGGGCTCATCCTCATGGCCAGCGCGGTGACCGTGGCCGCGCCCTCGGGGGCGCGCAGTGCGATGTCGTCCGCGGTCAGCTCGGCGACCGGGAAGGGCCGCACAGCTCCCCTTGAGGGCTGCGCGGAAGGGGTGATCATGGTGTTGTCCCTGGCGACCAGCCTGCCGCCCGCCACGACCTCGCGCACCTGGAAGTCCGCCAGGTCGTCCACGATCAGCACGTCGGCGAACCGGCCTGGGGCGATGCTGCCGACCAGGTGGTCGATCCGATACATCTCCGCGCAGTTCACCGTGGCCATCTGGATCGCGGTCACCGGGTCGACGCCCGCCTTGACCGCCATCCGGACCAGCTTGTCCATGTGCCCTCCGGCGAGCACGTCCGCGGCGTGCACGTCGTCGGTGCAGAAGGCCACCCGGCGCGCGCCGACCTGGGAGACGACCTTGATATTCTCCTCAAGGAAGTGGGCGACGCTGGACTCGCGCACGATGGCGTAGATGCCCCTGCGGAGCTTCTCCAGCGTCTCCTGTGCCGAGTACGACTCGTGGTCCAGGCGGATCCCGGCCGCGGCCAGGCCGCTGATCCGGCGCGGGTCGGACAGCGGGGCGCAGCCGAAGATGGGCAGCCGGTGCCGCTCGGCCAGGTCGAGCGCCTCCATGACGGCCTCGTCGCCGTGCTCGACGAACTCCTGCACGGTCTCCCAGATGCCGACGCACTCGGGCCACTCGTGGGCCTGGCGGTGCTCGGCGGGGCCGAAGGTGTGCCCGACGGTCGACTCGGGGACGGTGTACGGGGCCTTGGCGGGCGCGCCCCACCAGACGCGCATGCCGGTCGCCGCCGCCTCGTCCAGGAAGCCCCGGACGCCGGGCAGGCCGTCGACCACGAGGATCTGGTCGAGCCCGGAGACGACGCTGGTCGTGCCGTACGGGACGACCAGGTCGGCGAAGCTCGTCACGGAGAGCTTGCTGCACTCGATGTGCAGGTGGCCGTCGATCAGGCCGGGCACGAGGTAGCCACCCCGGGCGTCGATGATCCTGGTCTCCGGGCCCCGGGGGAGGTCGGGGCCGACGACGGCGATCCTGGTGCCGCTGATGCCGATCTCGGCGGGGTAGGTCTCGCCGGTCAGCACGTTGACCAGGGTTCCGTTGGTGATGATCGTGTCGGCGGGACGTCGTCCGTACGCGACGTCGAGCAGGGCGCGGTCGGCCATTTTCGCTACGGGCCTTTCCAGTCGGGTCGGGGTCGGTGGGGGCCGGTCAGGATGGGTCAGGCGGCGACGGGGACGGGGACGGGACGGCGGTCGAGAGCGGCGTACACCAGGCCCGCGACGGCGAAGCCCGCGAAGATGCTGAAGTCGGAGCCGCCGGTCGCCTGGGAGAGCGGGCCGGTGAAGGCCGTCGAGTTGATCCAGAGCGCTGCCGCGATCATGCCCGCCACCTGCGCGGCGATGCCGTTCCAGCGGATGCCGCCGCTGCCGTGGTACGGCCCGCCCTCGGTGAACAGGCCCTGGGCGTCGTAGGACCCCCTGCGCCGCAGCCAGTCGGTCAGGTAGATGCCCGCCCACGGGGCCAGCCAGAGGATCAGCAGGCCGAGGAAGGTGTTGAGCATCGTGTTGAAGGAGTCGGAGAACACCGCGACGCAGGTGATCGCCACACAGATCACCAGGTCGAGCACGACGGCGGCGGACCGGTTCAGCCTGATCCCGGACGCCTGGAGGTTCAGGCCGGAGGAGTAGAGGTCGGTGGTGTTCACCGCGAACAGCGTGACGATCGCCAGCAGCAGGTAGGGGACCACGAACCAGGAGGGCAGCGCGCCGGGCAGTCCTGAGATCGGGTCGCTCGCGTCCTTGACCACGGTGGCGACGGCCGCGCCGAGCGTCATCAGCAGGATGTACGGCACCAGCCCGCCGAGCGCCGCGTAGCCGAAGACGGCCTTCCTGCTGGAGGCGGCGGGCAGGTAACGCGAGTAGTCGCTGCCCAGCGGGGCCCACGACAGGCCGCCGCACGACATGACCAGCGCGACCGCGATGGTGAACGTGGCGAAGTCGGCGCCGCCGGACGAGGCGAGCTGCACCTTCGGCCCGATGAGCGCGGCCATGACGGCGAACATCGCGACGAAAACCCAGGTGAAGTACTTCTGCGCCTTCATGACGGCGGCGTGCCCGATGAGCGGCAGGACGAGCTGGATCAGCGCGGCGACGACGATCACGCCGATCTTCAGGCCCGCGCTCTGGCCGGTGATCCCGGCCTGGTCGAGCAGGGCCAGGGAGGCGAAGGTGATCAGAACCATGCCGCCGGCCTCGAAGCCGACCATGTTGATCCAGCCGAAGAAGCTGAGCACCCTGGCGCCCTTCGGCCCGAACGCGGCACGGGAGATCGCCATCGTGGAGGTGCCGACGGCCGGGCCCTGCAGGCTGGTCAGGCCGACCAGCGGGAAGGACAGCAGGTTGCCGATCACGATGGCCAGTACGGCCTGGGGGAAGCTCAGCCCGAGGGAGACGACGACCGTGCCGTAGACCAGGGTGAAGATGCCCAGCGTGGTGCCGGTCCAGAGGAACAGCAGATCACGCGGTCTGCCATACCTCTCCGACGGCGAGACCAGCTCGATCCCGCGTTGCTCGACGGCCACGACGCCTCCAACTCTGTCTTGGACATTCACATTCAGTGAACCAAAACGGAAGGAGTGCTCCTGTTGTCGGAGAACACGAGCCTGACGGTCCCGCCCTGTGACGACCTCCAAGGTGATCGTCACGCGCCCCGCGAACGGCCCAGAGGCTAAAGGGCGTTCAGGGCGAGGCCGATCGTGAACAGCAGGCCGTAGACGAGCTGGAATCGGCCGGTCTGCTGGAGTGTCGCGATCAGCGCGCGGCCGGTGACGCCCTGCCTGACCGCCTTGACGGGGGCGACCGCGAGCGGGGCGGCGAGCACGGCGAGCGCCGCGAACGGCTGCCACGGGACCAGGGCCAGCGCCACGGCCAGCGGCAGCACCAGGCAGAGGGTGTAAAGCGTGCGGGTACGGCTGTCGCCCAGCACGACGGCCATGGTGCGCTTGCCCGCGGGGCCGTCGGTCACGATGTCGCGCAGGTTGTTGACCACCAGCATCGCACAGGCCAGCAGGCCAACCGGAACCGCCGCCACGAGCGCCGTCCACGGCAGCCATTCGAGCTGGACGAACGTGGTGCCCGTCACCGCGACCAGGCCGAAGAACACGAACACCGAGATCTCGCCCAGCGCGCGGTAGCCGTACGGTCTCGAACCTCCGGTGTAGAACCAGGCCGCCGCGATCGACAGCGCGCCGACCAGCAGCAGCCACCATGCCCGGGTGGCCACGACCAGGACCAGCCCGGCGACCGCGGCCGCCAGGAAGCAGCCGAGGGCTGCGGAGAGCACCTCGCGGGGCGAGGCGGCCCCCGAGCCGACCAGGCGCATCGGGCCGACCCGCTCGTCGTCGGTGCCGCGCACGCCGTCGCTGTAGTCGTTGGCGTAGTTCACGCCGACCTGCAGCGCGAGCGCGACGAACAGGGCGAGCAGAGCCCGCCACCACACCGCGCCGCCGTAGCCGATCGCGACGCCGGTGCCGACGGCGACCGGGACGACGGCGGCGGGGAGGGTGCGCGGACGGGCTCCGGCGATCCACTGGCTCGAGGTGGCCATGGTGTTGCGAGCTTCCTCTCGGGGGCTAGCTGATGTCGGTGGCCAGGCGGACCATCCGCACGGAGCGGCCGATGTGCAGCACCCGCTCCGCTCCGTCCTCGCCCCAGCCCGCCGACTCCAGGAAGCCGAGCACGGCGTGGTTGTCGGCGAACGCCCAGGTCACGATGGTGCGGTAGCCGTCCTCCCTGAGGTGGTCGACCGTGGCGTTCAGCAGGCGGCTGCCGTGGCCGCGCCGGACGTGGCTGGGGTCGACGAGGAAGGTGAGCATCTCGCCGGTCGTGGTCGGGTCGAGGTCGGGGTCCTCGGCGGGGGCGTGCGAGGCCAGCCCCACGACGCGCTCCGAGCCTCGGGAGGCCGCCGCGGCCTCGATGCCGCCCGGCCCGAGGGCGGGGAACGCGTCGGTGTCCAGGACGACATGCTCGACCGCGACGAGCACCCGGTGACGACGGCTGGGCGGGGAGACGATCGCCTCGTCCCACTGCCGCCGCCAGAGGTCTTCGGCCGCCGCGCCGGTCATCTGCTCCAACGGTCCTTCGGGAAGGAAATCCCGGTAGCCGTACTTCCAGGCGCGGATCTGGGTGCTCGCCACCGCGGCGACATCATCGTGCCGAGCCGCCCGCACGCCTACGTCTGCCATCTCGGCCCGCTCCTTCTCTGCCGTCTACCGTCGCCTCGGGACACGCCACCTCGCGGGTCTCGTGCCACGCGAGCGGGCATCAGGCGGGTGGAACCGTGAGGCAGCCCCTACACCGTATCGGGGAATCGGACTCAGAGATGACGCGACTCCGTCTCGGTCTGACGCCGAGCCCGATATGCCCTGGTCTTGGTGCGGTTGCCGCACACCTTCATGGAGCACCAGGAGCGCGAACGGTTTTTGGACGAGTCGATGAAGGCCCACTGGCAGGTGCTCTCCGCGCAGACCTTCAGCCTCGGCCACGTGCCGTCCGCGTGCGCGCTCATCACGGCGGCCGCGATCCTGGCCAGGCCGCCGGGAACCCCGGTCGCGATCGGTTCGAGGACCGGTCCGGCCGCGGTCAGGGCGACCCGCAGCGGGAGCTCGGCGAACGACCGGGGCGGTGGCGCCTCCTGGTCGCGGTCGTGGTTGTGCCGCAGCGCGGCGCGCAGGGACTCGCGCAGGTCGGTGGCCGTGCTCACGTCGGCGTCGCCCGCCTCGTCCGCCGGTCCGATCAGGTCGTGTCTGCCGAGCCAGGCGGTCAGTGTGGCGGGCGAGGGGATCGAGTCGCTCGCGCTCTCGACGTCGTAGGTGTTCACGAAGTCGCACACCAGGTCGGCGGGGTTGCTCATGTGGTCACTCACCTCTTCGAAACCACTGTATGCCAATAGGGGGTTGTATTCCTCTCGACACCGTCATAACGTTTTCAGTGGTGCTTCAGGGAGGGGATGTCATGTGGTACTGGGTTCTTCTCGCGTTCAGGAGAAGTCGTGAGAGCGAGCGCCGCCGAGCGCCGTCGCGAGCCGCCTGACCCCCTCCGTCAGTTCCGCCGGATGGACGGCCGCCGAGTGGGTGACCCTGATCCGGGGGCCGGGAGGCTCGGCCGGATAGTAGATGCGTCCCGGGCTCACCAGGACGCCCGCCCGCCTGGCCGTCTCGACCACGACGTCCTCGTCCAGGTCGGGCGGGAGCCGTACCCACAGGTGCAGGCCGCCGCGGGGGACGAGGTGGATCTCGGCGGCGGGTGCCATGGAGGTCAGCGCGGTAACGAGGGCGTTCCTACGGGCCGTGAGGTCGGTGCTCAGTGTGCTCAGATGGCGCCGCCAGGCGGGTGAGCCGACGAACTCCAGCGCCGTCTCCTGCAGCGGCCTGGCGACGAAGAACGACTCGACGATCTGGCCGGCCCGAAGCCGCCGCGCGGCGGGCCCCCTGGCGATGACGCCCGCCACGCGCATGCTGGGCGACAGGACCTTGGTGAGCGAGTTGATGTGCACGACGGTGCCGTGGGCGTCCAGCGCGGCCAGCGGTGGCGGAACCGGCGCCGTCGCGAAGTATCTGGCGTAGTCGTCCTCGACGACGAACGCCCCCGCCGCCCGCGCGATCGCCAGCACCTGCTCGCGCCGTTCCAGGGAAAGCGTCGCGCCGGTGGGGTTGTGCAGGGTCGGCTGGCAGAGGAAGACCCGCGCGCCCGTGACGGCGAACGCCTCCGCGAGGAGATCGGGCCGCACCCCGTCCCTGTCCACGGGCACCGCCGTCGCCCGCAGCCCGGCGGCACGGGCGGCGGCGAGCGCTCCTGGGTAGGTCGGGGTCTCGACCAGCAGGGGCGTGCCGGGAGCCGCGAGGGCGCGCAGCGCGTGGGTGAGGGCGGCCTGACCCCCGCTGACGACGAGGGCGTCGGCGGGCGTCACGTCGCCGCCGATCTCCTG
Source organism: Streptosporangium sp. NPDC051023 (assembly GCF_040689595.1). Lineage (NCBI taxonomy): Bacteria > Bacillati > Actinomycetota > Actinomycetes > Streptosporangiales > Streptosporangiaceae > Streptosporangium > Streptosporangium sp. NPDC051023. Next base: position 128,385 of record NZ_JBFBCE010000019.1, read on the forward strand.
GGCGAACCATCTGCGCAGCTCGGGCAGGCCGCTCAGCGGCGGCAGATCCCAGGCGTCCGGACGCCGCAGGGCGCGGGAGGCGGCGGCGGAAAGGGCCCGGGAGGGGCGGGTCATCGGGTTGAGATAGCCGCCGGTGAGCGGGATGACGCCCTCCGGCGGCGGGGTGAGCAGCCCCACCACGTCGGTGTCGTCGACCACCCGGTCGCCGAGCGTGACCGTCTGCCAGGACAGGTCCGCGGCGGCCTCGGCCCGCGCGACCGCGGGGGCGACGTAGGTCCCGCTGCCCGGCCTGACGACCACCAGCCCCTCGGCGGCGAGCCTGCCCAGCGCCCTGGACACGGTCACCGGGCTCACGCCGTGCAGGCGCATCAGCTCCCGGCTCGACGGCAGTTTGTCCCCCGGGCGCAGCCGGTCGGCCTCATCTCGGAGCATGGCCGCCAGACGGACAATACTGCTATCGTCATTCATGAGAGACAAGAGTAGCGCTATCATCGCAAACCAGGTAGCGGTCACCCCCGCCCCCTCAGGGGCCGCGGCGCCCGGGAGCGCGGCGTGGCGCGGGACCCTGCTCGCAGGCCTCGGGGTGCTGTCCTTCTCCGGATCGTTTCCCGCGACGGTCTTCGCGATGGAGGGGTTCGACCCCTACCTCGTGGCGATCGGGCGCGCCGTGGTCGCGGCGGTCGCGGCGGTCGTGTTCCTGCTGGTGGCGAAGGCGCCGCTGCTGCCGCCCCGCGCCCACCTCGGGTCGTATCTCGTCATCGCCGCCGGAGTGGTCTTCGGGTTCCCGATCCTCAGCGGGCTGGCCCTCGACACCGGTGCCGACACCTCGCACGCCGCCGTAGTCGTGGGACTGCTGCCCGCCGCGACCGCCGCCTGCGCCGTCCTGCGGGGAGGGGAGCGGCCGAGGCCGCTGTTCTGGGTCGCCTGCGCGTTCGGAGCCCTGTCGATCACGATATTCACCGTCAGCCGGGGCGGCGGTCACGTCACCGGCGCCGACCTGCTGCTCGTTGGCGCGCTGCTGTCGGCCGCCGTCGGCTACACGGAGGGAGGACGCCTGGCCCGTGAGACCCCCGGCTGGCGGGTGATCTCCTACGCCCTCGTCGTCGCCGCCCCGCTCACCGTCCCCGTGACAGTCGCGCTGGCGCTGACCACCCAGGTGCGGCCAGGCGCGGTGTCGCTGGCCGGGCTCGCGTACGTGGGCCTGATCTCGATGTTCCTCGGATTCATCCCCTGGTACGCGGGTCTGGCCATGGGCGGCATCGCCCGCGCGGGACAGACCCAGCTCGCCCAGCCGCTGCTCACCCTGCTGTGGGCCTGGCTCCTGCTCGGCGAGCGCTTCGATCCGGTGACGGTCACCGCGGCGCTGGCCGTGCTCGTGTGCGTCGCCGTGAGCCAGCGGGCCCGTTCCTGACGGGCCCGCCGTACGGTCCCGCCGCCTCCTGGCAGGGGGCCGGCGTTCTCGGCCGGAGCCGAACCGGCGGCGTTTCCTTCTCGCTCTTTTCCCGGCGCGGAGAGGCGCTATCCCGTCAAAGGAGCTGACAGAGGCACGATGGGGCCGACAATGGGATCGGGCATCGACCCGGCCTCCCACCGGTCGTAAACAGGCGGGCGGAGCGGTGAAGGCCTTTTCGGCGACATGCGACATATGGAGGACCGTCATGGCTGAAAGCCTCAAGGCCGGAGACGTGATCGAGGATTTCGAGCTCCCCGACGAGACCGGTACGGCCCGGCGGCTCGGCGACCTGCTGGCCAAGGGGCCGGTGGTGCTGTTCTTCTACCCGGCGGCCATGACCTCGGGGTGCACGACGGAGAGCTGCCACTTCCGGGACCTGGCGGATGAGTTCGCCGCGGTCGGCGCGAGCCCGGTCGGGATCAGCCGTGACGCCGTCGCCCGGCAGAAGCGCTTCGCCGACACCTACGAGCTGGGCTTCCCCCTGCTGTCCGATCCCGAGGGCGTCGTGGCCCGAAAGCTCGGCGCACGCCGCACCTTCGCGGTCGGCCCGTTCCTCACCCGCAGGATGACCTTCGTCATCGACGTCGATCACCGTCTGCTCGAGGTGATCCACAGCGAGACCAGCATGCTGGCCCACGCCGACCGGGCGCTGGAGGTCCTGCGGGCACGGGCGGGGGAGTGAGGAGGGCACCGGGCGCGCATCTTTTAACGACCGCGCATCTTTTAGAGGTCCCGGGTGAGCCCACGGTGTAGCCGTGGCCATGAGGCGGAGACGCTGAGTGGAGACAGCGAAACCTTCGCTGAGTCGGCGGGAGGATACATGGTCACCCTGGGACTGTTCGTGCTGCTCGAAGCCAAGCCCGGCAAGGAGGACGAGGTGGAGGCCTTCCTCACGGAGGCGCTGGCGCTCGCCGAGGCGGAAGCGGGGACCACGGCGTGGTTCGCGATCCGTCTGGGGCCGACGACCTTCGCCGTGTTCGACGCCTTCCCCGACGAGGCGAGCCGTGACGCCCATCTCTCCGGCCAGATCGCCAAAGCGCTCGAGGAGCAGACCTCACGCCTGTTCGCGAAGCCTCCCGCCATCAACAGGCTGAACGTCCTGGCCGCCAAACTGCCGGGCTAGGAGGCGGGCGGCCCGCGTGGCTTCGGATCATCTCAGTGCCGGGGCGAGCAGATCCGCCGCGTGCCGCAGCTCTGCGACCAGATATTCGGTGCCGCCCCGCCAGTCGGACTTCTCGATGATCGTGGAGAGTATCCGCGCTTCGTCCGGCGACAGTCTCAGGGCCGGCTTGGCCCTCGAATACGAAACCGTCAAGGAGATCAATGGTTCTTCCTTGCCGCCGGAGGAGTGATGCCGCTCGACCTGGCTGGCAGTGATCGTGATGTGCAGTCCTTTCCAGATGGTCGCGCTGTGGACCGTCGTGAACTCGTCGTGGATGCCGTGGCTGCGATCACACCAAGCTGGACACTCCACTGCAAAATTATTATTCATCACCGAAACCATAGCTGTCGGCTATATGCATCTCGGCCAGCATCTTAGGGGAAGACGCGGGGTGTCAAGAAAGGACGTGGGAAGACTTTACTTTGCGATCCGTGCAGAGAGCATGCCGGTTTCGGCTGGGTTTTTCGTCGGCCGCCCGTATGTGGACCATAATGGCGGTGGATTTACGGCGGACATAGGGTGATTTCGGGCTATGTCCCGAGAAAAAGCCTCGCGCGTTAATCGGTGATGCTGAAGTTATGGAACCCGGAGAAGGGCGCGCGCCGCGGGACTCGCCCGGGAGTGTGGACCGGCCGGTCGCACCAGAACATATGGTGTAGCCGATACAAGGAGGCCGATGGTGATCGACCCGCACATCGCCGAACTGCTCGGCATCGATCCGGACGCGCCCGAGACGCGGCGCGAGCTCCGGGCGGTCGAGCGCGACGTGCGGCTCATCGAGGACCTGATCCGCCTGCGCAAGGCGCGGGGGCTCAGTCAGGCGCAGGTCGCCGAGCGGATGAACCGCAGCCAGCCTGCGATCTCCGACTTCGAGCGCCTCGGCGGCGATCCCCACCTGTCCACGATCCGGCGCTACGCCCTCGCGATCGGCGCCGAGGTCACCTACCTCGTCCACGTCCAGGAGGACCCGCCCGCGGAGGCGGGGGAGCGCGCCGAGAGCCGGTAGTCGCTTCGCGGGGCCCGTCCTCGGGGCGGTTTCCGGTGAGACCTCAGCGGGGCACGGTCAGGGTCCGCTCCAGGGAGCCGAAGGCGCGGTTCAGCAGGTCGGTGTGGTCTCCGACGATGTCGGCGGCGTGCTCGCCCGCGAGGATCCTGTCTGCGGTGATGACGTAGACCGTACGGTAGGCCGAAACGGCCAGCGAGGCGACCACCCGGGACCACGGATCGCCCTGGGGTGCCCCCGCGGCCTCGGCCAGCAGTGAGCCGAGCAACTCCTCCAGCCCGTCCACCAGCTCCCTGGCCCGTGCCTGCAGCGACGGGGAGTCGAGCACGACCTTCCAGAAGAACCGGTAGCCGTCGTTGACGGCGCAGAGCGGGTGGCCCTGTGCCAGGAGCTCCAGTATCCGGCGGTGCAGCGCGGCCAGCGGTTCCTCGCCCTCGGGGCGTTCCCGGATCGTCCCGCTGATCAGCTCGGCGGCCTCGGGGAACCGGTCGAGGAAGAGGTCCTCCTTGCGCGGGAAGTAGTTGAAGACCGTCTTCGCCGAGACGTTGGCCGCCTCGGCCACCTCGGCGACCGTGACGTTGTCGAATCCGCGCTGGAGGAAGAGCCCCGAGGCGATGTCCGAGATCGTCTGGCGAGTCTGCAGTTTCTTCCGCTCACGGAGTCCCGGCTCGTTGCTCACGCCGCCGACTATAGTTGATAAAAACTTATAGTCACGGTAAGTTTTTAGTAACAGCAAGAACTTCCTGGGAGATGGCATGTCGTACGACGTCGACGTCGTGGTGGCCGGGGGCGGCCCCGTGGGACTGATGCTGGCCTGTGAGCTGGTGCTCGGCGGCGTCTCGGCCGTGGTGATCGAACGGCTGGCCGAGCCGGACCTGACCATCAAGGCGGGGGCGCTCAACGCCCCCAGTGTCGAGGCGCTCTACCGGCGCGGCCTGCTGCCGGCGCTCCAGAAGGCGCAGGAGGCGAACCTGGAACGGTTCGCCGAGTTCACGAGACAGCGGTTCCCCGAGGGGAAGGCCTTTCAGGCCCCGCCGAGGTTCGCCGGTCACTTCGCGGGAATCCCGCTCAGCGGGGACCGGGTCGACGAGTCGGACCCCGATCTGGCCGGGCGCGGTCCCGCCGACCACGTCGGCCTGGTCTCCCAGCAGCAGCTCGAGGCACTCCTCGCCGCGCTCGCCGCCGAGCTCGGGGTCGAGGTGCGCAGGGGCGTCGAGTTGACCGGGTTCGAGACCGACGCCGACGGGGTGACCGTCGCGACGACAGGGGGGCGGGTCCGGGGGCGCTGGCTGGTCGGCTGCGACGGTGGCAGGAGCACGGTGCGCAAGCTCGCGGGCTTCGACTTCCCCGGCACCGGTCCCGAGATCACCGCCTACCAGGCCATGGCGGAGATGGAGGGCACGGAGGCGCTGAAGGCCGGCTGGAACACGACCCCGGCCGGTGTCTACGCGCACGGCCCGATGCCGGGCCGCATCCTCACGGTCGAGTTCGGCGGCGCGCCCGCCGACCGGAGCGCTCCCGTCACCGCCGAGGAGCTACAGACGTCGATCAGGAACGTCACCGGGACCGAGGTCGTCGTCACCAGGATCAAGACCGCGACCCGCTTCACCGACAACGCCCGCCAGGCGACCACCTACCGGATGGGGCGGGTACTGCTCGCCGGTGACGCCGCCCACGTCCACTCGCCCTTCGGCGGCCAGGGACTGAACCTCGGCCTCGGCGACGCGGTGAACCTCGGCTGGAAGCTCGCCGCGACCGTGCGCGGCCAGGCTCCCGAGGGGCTGCTGGACACCTACACCGCGGAACGCCACCCCATCGGCGCCTGGGTGCTCGAGTGGACGCGCGCCCAGATCGCGGTGATGCGTCCTGACTCCCACGCCAGGGCGCTGCGCGCGGTGGTCGCCGACCTGGCCGAGACCGTCGCGGGCACCACCTACTTCGTCAAGAAGATCTCCGGGATCTGGCAGCGCTACGACATCCCCGGCGACCACCCGCTGGTCGGGGCGAGCGCGCCCGACCTGGAGCTGGCCGACGGGTCACGGCTCGCCGACCGGCTGCACGAGGGCGTCGCGCTGCTGCTGGACCCCTCGGGGGAGCTCGGGGCCCTGACCGAAGGCTACGGCGACCGCCTGAAGGTGGTCGAGGGGGGCCTCCCCGAGCGGCCGGAGCTTGCCGGTGTGTTCGTCAGGCCCGACGGTTTCGTCGCCTGGGCCGCGGACGCGGGCCAGGCGGACCCCGCCTCGCTGGAGGCCGCCCTTTCCACCTGGCTCGGAGCACCCGCGGTGACAGCCGTGTAGACGGCGGCGGGCGCCGCCGGCCGGGATCAGAGGGGGTGGTTGTAGACCAGACGGAAGCGGTCGCCGGGGATGACGATGTCGCTCGTCTCGACCGGGCGGTCGCCCGCCCAGTGGGTGCGTTCCACGTGCAGCACGTGGACTCCCGCAGGCAGGGCCAGGACGTCGCTCTCCGCAGGCTGGGGCACGCGCGTGTAGACCTGCTCCACGATCTCGGTGACCTTGACGCCGTGGGCGGAGAGACGGGCGATCAGGCCGCGCGGGTTCTCCTCGAGGGCGGGCTCGCCGAACTCGGCGGGCTCGTACGAGGTCGCGAGCTGGACCGGCTTGCCGTCGCCGCGAAAGATGTAGCGGACCCGGGTCACCGGAGCCGAGTCGTCCAGGCGCAGGCGCAGGGCGATGTCGGGGGGCGCCTCGGTGTGCTCGGCCCGCCACTCCCAGGTGGCGCGGGTGCCCTGCGACTGGATGTCGGAGCCGAAGGGGGCGTGGTGGTCATGGAAGCGCCAGCGGTGCAGCGGCAGCAGCACCGGCCTGGCCCTGACGTAGTGGCCGGAGCCGACGCGGCCGACGATCAGGCCTTCCGCGGCGAGCACTCGCAGCGCGTGGCGGGCGGCCGTCTCGCCGACGCCGTACTTTCTGGTCAGCTGGGCGCGGGAGGGGATCGGCGCGCCGGGAGGAAGGGAGCCGTCGACGATCTGGCGGCGGATATCGGCGACGACGCGCAGGTAGACCGGATCGGAGCTTGCCACGTGTCCATCCCTGGGTTCGACAGGCGTCGCCCCATCCTGACGTATTCGATGGACAACTCACGGTAATGGCGGCGATTTGGAGTTCCAACTTTGCGGGCTCAGGATCGTTCCTGAAAATCTCTCAGAGACCGTGTAACGCCCGCGTAAGGTGCCGCGATTCATCTACAGAGGTCGTCGATGTGTGTACCCCCGAGCACATATCGGCGGCCTCTTTGCTGTGCTCAGTGCGACGCCTGGCGGCGTCGCGGGCTGTGCTGATGGCGACGCCTGGCGGCGTCGCGGGCTTGGGCGCCCCAGTGCCGGTGTCTTCCCTCGTCGCTCATCCGCTTCGCTCCTTCGCTCCTCAGTCCAGACACCGGCGCGCCCAAGCCGAA